>CAZDSL010000143.1:0-7480 GCA_964507655.1 uncultured Mycobacteriaceae bacterium
AGCACGAGCGCCGCGGCCAGGGCGCCCGCCGCGGCGAGACCGGCGCGCCGGCGCCGGCGGGCGGGGCGTCCGCCGAGTTCGAGGGGGCCGCTGGCCCCGTGTCCGGTCACCTGATCCGTCACCGCCTGCCGTCGTGGTGGAACACTCTGACTGAGGGGACCGCGCGGCCCGATGCGTTCCGGCGGCGCCGTGGGGCGGCGCCGGGCCGGTCGCCCCGCACCATGACGGGGAGCGATCACATAGAGTCTGCCTGTGACCGACGCGGCGTCGGCATGGCGCTGATCCCGTCCACGAGGATACGGGCGCGGCCGCCGCGCCCGTTTCCGGGCCGCGCGACCCGTCCGGCCCGCACGAGCAGTCAGGCCCGCACGAGCAGTCAGGGAGATGAATGAGCACGGACGAGCCGGCAGGGGCCGAACCGTCACGCGAGGACACCCGCGCGGATTCGGCCTTCGCGGTCGAAGACGTCACGCCCGGCCCCGCCGCGCACGGCTTCGGCACCGCCGGCGGGCGTGAGTTCGCCTTCCAGGTGCACCGCGGCACGCTGCGGCTCGAGATCTACTCGCCCGTGCGTCCCGGCCCGGTGCCCGGGCCCGAGGACGTCGTCGCCGCCGCCGAGCTGCCGGTGGCCGACGTCGACCTGGACGACGCCCGCAGCATCACCGCGCTGGTCCGCGACGCCGTCGCCGAGGCCGAGCGCGCCGAGCAGGGCCCCGGCCGCCGCCCGGCCGTGGTGCGCACGCTGCTGAGCAAGCTGGGGTCGGTCATCGATGGCATCTGAGAGCGCGGGAGCCGCCACGATCGTCGCCGGGCCCGCCGACGCCGAGACCCGCGGCAAGGGCCGCCGCGAGCGCGCGAGCCTCCTGCGGCTCATGCGCACCCACCTGCGCCCCTACTGGCCGCTCCTGCTGGGCGTGGTGGTGCTCGAGGTCTTCGCGGCCGCGATGGCGCTGTTCCTGCCCACCCTCAACGCGCGCATCATCGACGACGGCATCGCCCGCGGCGACACCGGCTTCATCATGCGCGCCGGCGGTCTGATGCTGCTGGTCAGCCTCGCGCAGGCGCTCGGCGCGGTGGGCGTGGTGTACTTCGGCGCCCGGGCCGCCACCAGCTTCGGGCGCGACCTGCGCGCCGCCCTGTACCACCGGGTGTCCGCCTTCTCCGACCGCGAGTTCGCCCAGTTCGGCACCCCGTCGCTGATCACCCGCAACACCAACGACGTCAACCAGATCCAGATGCTGGTGATGATCAGCGCCACGATCCTCACCACCGCGCCCATCATGTCGGTGGGCGGCGTGATCATGGCCCTGCGCGAGAACACCCGCCTGTCCTGGGTGCTGGTGGTGGCGGTGCCGATGCTGCTCGTGGTCGTCACCATCATCATGTCGATGATGGTGCCGCTGTACCGGCGCATGCAGGCCCGCATCGACGGCGTCAACCGCGTGCTGCGCGAGCAGCTCTCGGGCATGCGCGTGATCCGCGCCTTCGTCCGCGAGCCGCTGGAACGCGAGAAGTTCGCCACCGCCAACGGCGAGCTCACCGCTGTGGCCCTGTCGGCCGGCCGCCTGTTCGCGCTCATGATGCCCGCCATCATGATCATCTCGAACCTCACCAGCGTCGCGGTGCTGTGGTTCGCCGCGCACCTGATCGACGACGGCCAGATGCAGGTCGGCCAGATGACGGCCTTCATCGCCTACGTGATGCAGATCCTCGCGTCGGTGATGATGGCGGTGGTCATGGCGGTGCTGGTGCCCCGCGCGGCCGTGAGCGCCGAGCGCATCAGCGAGGTGCTGCGCACCGAGTCGTCCGTGCGCAACCCCGAGGCGCCCCGTGAGCCCGGCGCCGCCGCCGGCATCGTCGAGTTCGCCGGCGCCGGCTTCGGGTACCCGGGCGCCGAGGCCCCCGTGCTCACCGGCCTCACGTTCACCTGCCGCCCCGGCACCACCACCGCCGTCGTCGGCAGCACCGGCGCGGGCAAGAGCACCCTGCTGTCGCTGGTGCCGCGGCTCTTCGACGTCACCGAGGGCGCGGTCCTGGTGGACGGGGTGGACGTGCGCGAGCAGGACCAGGACACCATGTGCCGCGGCATCGGCCTGGTGCCGCAGCGCGCCTACCTGTTCTCCGGCACCATCGCCTCGAACCTGCGCTTCGGGCGGCCCGACGCCACCGAGGACGAGATGTGGGAGGCGCTGCGCATCAGCCAGGCCGAAGACTTCGTGCGCGCCCTGCCCGACGGGCTCGACGCGCAGGTCGCGCAGGGCGGCGTCAACCTCTCGGGCGGGCAGCGCCAGCGCATCACGATCGCGCGCGCGGTGATCCGCCGCCCGCGCGTGTTCCTGTTCGACGATTCCTTCTCCGCCCTCGACCTGAGCACCGAGGCGGCGCTGTACGAGGCGCTCGCCGAATCGTGCGCCGAGTCCACGGTGATCACCGTGAGCCAGCGTGTGGCGCGCGTGGCGCAGGCCGACCAGATCGTGGTGCTGGCCGACGGCCGCGCGGTGGGCGTCGGCACGCACCAGCAGCTCGTGGTGGAGTGCCCCACCTACTGGGAGATCGTCCAGTCCCAGCAGCCGACGGAGGTCGACCAGTGACCGCAGCAGCCGCCATGCCGGGCCGCCCCGGGGCCGCCGCCGGCGCCGCCCAGAAGCCCAAGAACTTCCGGGGCACCTTCCGCCGGCTCATCCGCGAGCTCGGGCCCGAGAAGCTCCGCTTCTTCACCGTGCTCACGATCTCGATCATCGGCATCGCGATGAGCGCGGTGGCGCCGCTGATCATGGGCCGCGCCACCGACATCCTCTTCTCGGGGGCCATCAGCCGCACCCTGCCGCCGGGCATCACCAAGGAGCAGGCCGTCGAGGTGCTGCGCAGCACCGGCGACATGACGAAGGCCGACATGGTCGCCAAGATGGATCTGCATCCCGGCGCGGGCATCGACTTCGACGCGCTCACCCGGATCGTCCTGATCATCCTGGCGCTCTACGTGGTGGCGTCGTTCCTGTCGTGGGCGCAGGCCTACCTGCTCAACACCGTCGTGCAGCACACCGTCTACCGGCTGCGCCGCCAGGTCGAGGAGAAGCTGCACCGCATGCCGCTGCGCTTCTTCGACTCGACGCCGCGCGGCGAGGTGCTCAGCCGCGTCACCAACGACGTCGACAACATGCAGACGGTGCTGGGGCAGACGATCAACCAGCTCATCACCTCGCTGCTCACCGTGATCAGCGTGCTCGCGCTGATGCTGTTCATCTCGCCGCTGCTCACGCTGATCGCGCTGATCTCGATCCCGATCTCGCTGGTGCTCGTCACCATCGTCGCGCGCAAGGCCCAGCCGCTGTTCCGCGCGCAGTGGGCCGACACGGGCCGGCTCAACGCGCACGTGGAGGAGACCTACAGCGGCCACGACCTCGTGCGCGTCTACGGCCACCAGAAGGAGATGGAGTCGCGCTTCACCGACGTCAACGACTCGCTGGTGCGCAACAGCTTCGGCGCCCAGTTCCTGTCGGGCCTGATCTCGCCGATCATGTCGCTGGTGTCGAACCTCATGTACGTGGTGCTCGCCGTCGTCGGCGGCCTGCGCATCGCGAGCGGCTCGATCAGCCTCGGCAGCGTGCAGGCGTTCATCCAGTATTCGCGCCAGTTCAGCCAGCCCATCAACCAGATCGCCTCGATGGCCAACCGCATGCAGTCGGGCCTGGCGTCGGCCGAGCGGGTCTACGAGATCCTCGACGCCGAGGAGATGTCCGACCAGGGCGACGAGGCGGCGGGCAAGCACTCGCCGGCCGCCCGCTTCGCCGGGGGCACCATCGAGGGCCGGGTCGAGTTCGCCGACGTGTCGTTCCGCTACAACGAGGACACGCCGCTGATCGACGACCTCTCCCTCGTCGCCGAGCCGGGGCGGACGGTGGCCATCGTCGGCCCCACCGGCGCCGGCAAGACCACGCTGGTCAACCTCATCATGCGGTTCTACGAGCTGCGCTCGGGCACCATCACGATCGACGGCATCGACATCGCCGACGTGCCGCGCGACGTGCTGCGCTCGCGCATCGGCATGGTGCTGCAGGACACGTGGCTGTTCGAGGGCACCATCCGCGAGAACATCCTCTACGGTTCGCTCGGCGCCACCGAGGAGCAGATGCTGGCCGCCGCCCGCGCGACATTCGTCGACGGCTTCGTCGCGCACCTGCCCGAGGGCTACGACACGCGCATCGCCGAGGACGCCGGCAACATCAGCGCCGGGCAGAAGCAGCTCATCACCATCGCCCGCGCGTTCCTGGCCTCGCCGTCGATCCTCATCCTCGACGAGGCGACGAGTTCGGTGGACACCCGCACCGAGGTGCTGCTGCAGGAGGCGATGGGCGCGCTGCGCGAGGGGCGCACCAGCTTCATCATCGCGCACCGGCTCTCCACGATCCGAGACGCCGACATCATCCTCGTGATGGAGGAGGGGAGCATCGTCGAGACGGGCACCCACGACGAGCTGCTCGCCGCCGGCGGCGCCTACGCCCGGCTGTACTCGGCCCAGTTCGCGGGGTCGACGGCAAGCTGATCGCCCACCGGCCCGCCGCCCGCGGGCCGGTGCGGGACGATGAGCGGCCTGCCCCCGCCGGGGTGCGGCAGCACGTCGACGCGGTGCCGGTAGACGCGGCTGAGCAGGCCGCCGGTGAGCACGTCCTGCGGGGCGCCGTCGGCCGCGACGGCGCCCCCGTCGAGCACCATCACCCTGTCGGCGTACGCGGACGCCAGGCCCAGATCGTGCAGCACCACCACCACGGCGGCGCCGCCGCGCGCCCGGTCGGCCGCGATGCGCATGACCGCCTCCTGGTGGCGCAGGTCGAGCGCCGCGGTGGGCTCGTCGAGCATCATGGTGGCGCACTGCTGGGCCAGCACCCGCGCCAGCGCCACGCGCGCCTGCTCGCCGCCCGAGAGGCCGGCGAAGGGGCGGTCGCGGAAGGCGGCCACGTCGGTGGTGGCCAGCGCCTGCGCCACGACGGCGTCGTCGTCGTCCGCACGGGCCGTGCGCGCCCACGGCGCCCGGCCCATCCGCACGATCTCCTCGACGGTGAAGCCGAAGCCCACCCGGTGCTGCTGGGGGAGCACCGCCCGGCGCCGCGACATCTCGCGCGGGGTCCACGCGCCCAGCGGCCGGCCGTCGAGCGTCACGGAGCCCGCGGTGACGGGCAGGTCGCCCGCGAGCGCCGCCAGCAGCGTCGACTTGCCGGCGCCGTTGGGGCCGACCAGCGCCAGCACCTCCCCGGCCGTGACGTCCGCGTCGACTCCGTCGAGGATGGTGCGGCCGTCGCGCTCCACCCGCACCCCGCGGGCCTGCAGGGTCGCCTCGCCGCGCGCGGGCGCGGGCGTGCGGGCCGCGGCGGTGCGCGGCCGCCACGAGCGGGGGAGCCTCACGACCAGCCTCCTTGCGAACGGCGCGTGCGGTAGAGCAGCCAGA
Organism: uncultured Mycobacteriaceae bacterium; assembly: GCA_964507655.1. Taxonomy (GTDB): domain Bacteria; phylum Actinomycetota; class Actinomycetes; order Mycobacteriales; family Mycobacteriaceae; genus Tomitella. The sequence continues at coordinate 5,444 of CAZDSL010000143.1, forward strand.
AGAAGAACGGGCCGCCCACCAGCGAGGTGAGCATGCCCAGCGGCAGGTCGGCGTTGGCGACGAGCGTGCGGGCGCCGATGTCGGCCGCTAGCAGCACCACCGCGCCGCCGATGGTACTGGCGGGGATGAGCACCCGGTGCGACGGACCGACGATCATCCGGAAGGCGTGCGGCACGACGAGGCCGACGAACGCGATGATGCCGGTGAATGCGACGCCCGCGGCGACGAGCACGCCGACGATGACGATCGACCAGCGGCGCACGCGCTCCACGTCGACGCCCAGGTGCCGGGCCGGGCCCTCGCCCAGCGACAGCAGGTCGAGCTTGCGGGCCAGCAGCACGGCGCCGCCGACGCCCACCACCGCCAGCGGGGCCACCACGGCCACCGCGTCCCAGGTGGCGCCGCCGAGGGTGCCCAGCTGCCAGAACACGATCTGCTCGCGGGCCGCCGGGTCGGCCACGAACGTGAAGTAGGCGATGAGCCCGCCGCCGAACGCGTTGACGGCCACGCCCGTGAGGATCACGGTGACCACCTCGGTGCGCCCGTCGGCGCGGGCCAGGAAGTACACGAGCAGCGTGGTGCCGAGGCCGCCCACGAACGCCGCGGCGGCGATCGCCCAGCTCGAGGAGAAGGTGCCGCCGATGAGGATGACGGCGCTCGCGCCCACGGCCGCGCCGGCCGACACGCCCACCACACCGGGTTCGGCCAGCGGGTTTGCGAACACGCCCTGCAGCACCGCGCCGGCGCAGCCCAGGCTGGCGCCCACGAGCATGGCCAGCACCACGCGTGGGAAGCGCACCTCCCACAGCGCGGCGTCGCCGTTGGCGTGCGCGGGCATGGGGGCCCAGCCCAGGCCGATGCGGTGCAGGATCGAGCCCAGCACCTCGGGCGGCGAGATGGGCACCTGCCCCAGGCACGCCGCGACCACGGCCAGCACCAGCAGCAACGCCGTGGCGGCCGTGAGGGCGACCACCGCGCGGCGCCGGCGGGGGAGGAGCCCGCGCATCCCGCGCCGCCGCTGCGGCGGCGCCGGCGGTGCGGCGGTGCCGGTCTGCGTCACTGTGCGGTGTCCCCGTAGAGGGCGTCGGTGAGCGAGGCGATCACCCCGCCGGTGGCGGGCCCGTAGCTGAGCAGCACGGAATCCGCCATGTCGATGATGCGCCGGTTCCGGCCCGCCGGCGTCTGCCCGATGCCGGGGATCTCGAGCAGCCCGTCGACGCCGCCCACCGACTCCAGGCCCCCCGTCATCATGAGGATCGCGTCGGGCGCGGCGGTGATCAGCGCCTCGGCCGTGACGGGCGTGAACGCGGCGGTGAGCCCCGAGGCGGTGCCGGCGTCGATGCCGCCGATCGCGGCGATGAGGTCGTCCGCACCGCTGCCCGGGCCGCCGAGCATCGAGATGGCGGAGCCGCGCTGGTAGAGGAAGGCCACCGTGGGCCGGGGATCGCGGGCCGGCACCCGGGCGAGCGCGGCGTCGATCTGCTGCTGCGTGCGGTCGGCGAGCGCCTGGCCCGCCTGCGGCACGCCCAGCGCCGTGCCCACCGCGCGGATCTGGTCGCCCACCGTGGCCAGCGTGCGCTCCCCGTCGAAGTACACGACCGGGATGCCGGCATCGCGGATCTGCTGCTGCACGGCCCGCGGGCCGATGCTCGAATCGGTGAGCACCACCGTGGGGTTCAGCGCGAGGATCGCCTCGGCGCTGAGCGAGTGCCCGCCGGGCGTGACGTTGGGGATGTCCGCGGCGGCGGGGAAGTCGGTGGCGGTGTCGCGGCCGACGAGGTGGTCGCCGAGCCCCAGCGCGAACACGGTCTCACCCAGCGTGCCGTACTGGTCGACGGCGACGATGCGGTCGGCGCTGGTCACCGTCACGTCCGGCCCGTCGGCCGAGCGCACGGTGACGGGCAGCTGCGGCGCCGGCGGCGGCCCGATCGGTTCGGGATCGAGGCTGTCCACCGCGGCCGTGACGGGGCCGGTGCCCACGTCGGCGCCGCCCGCGGAATCGCCCGCGACGGGCCCGCAGCCCGCGACCAGCGCGGC
>CAZDSL010000144.1:0-7466 GCA_964507655.1 uncultured Mycobacteriaceae bacterium
CTGCTGCGGGGGTGCGGGCGGTCGCGGGGGCGTCGCCGCGGGGCCCGGGGCCGGGGCCTGCTCCTGCGGTGCCGCCGCCCGGCCGGCCTTCACCTGGCTGGGGCGCGAGAACCCCTGCGCGGCCGGCTTCTCCGGCTGTCCCCGGCGCTGCGTACGGGCGGGGGCGGGACGGCCGCCCGCGGGTGCGGGGCCCGTGTCGTTCTCCACCGCGAGCCGCCATTCGCCGCCGTACACCGCGCCGATGGCCTCGCGGATGAGCTGGGCGTTGTGCGGCTCACCGAGACGTGCCGCCAGCGGCGCCGAGCTGTGCGTGAGCACCACGGTGTCGCCGTCGACGCGCTTGACCACGGCCTCGGCCAGCATCACCTCGACGGTGCGGCTACGGGACCGGATCGCCGCGCGGACCTCCGACCACGCCGCCCGGATCCCCGCCGCATCAGGACGGCCGGACGCGGGCTCCGGGGCGGGGGCGGGCTCAGGCGCGGGCTCGGGCTCGGGCTCCGGCGCGGGCGCAGGCGTCGGCTCCGGGGCGGGCTCGGGCTCAGGCGTCGGCTCCAGGGTGGGCGTGGGCGTGGGCGCGGGTGCAGGCTCAGGCGTCGGCTCCGGCGCGGGCTCAGGCGTCGGCTCCGGGGTGGGCGCGGGCGCAGGCGTCGGCTCCGGGATGGGCGCGGGCTCCGGCACAGGCTCAGGCTCCGCCGCCCGCTGCGAGGGGCGCACGAACCGGGCCGGTGCGCTCTCGGCCGGCGCAGGAGCCGGCTGCGCCGCGGGGGCGGCCTGCACGCTTCCGCCGCCCGCCGGCCGGCCCTGCTCAAGCCGCTCGAGGCGCTGCAGCAGCGCGGAGGTGTCGTCCGAGGCCGCGGGCAGCAGCAGGCGGGCGCACATCACCTCGAGCAGCAGGCGCGGGGCGGTGGCGCCGCGCATGTCGCCCAGCGACTCGTGCACCACCTCGGCGTACCGGGTGAGGGTGGCGGGACCGATGCGTTGCGCCTCCTCGCGCATGCGCTCAAGCTCCTCGCCGGGCGCGTCGACGAGGCCCTTCTCGCCGGCGTCGGGCACCGCGCGCAGGAGGATGAGGTCGCGGAGGCGGTCGAGCAGGTCGGAGGCGAACCGGCGCGGATCGAGCCCCGCGGCCACCAGCCGCCCCACGGTGCCGAACAGCGCGGCGCCGTCGTCGGCGGAGAGGGCGTCGATCGTGTCGTCGAGCAGGGCGGCATCGGTGACGCCGAGCAGCGCGAGCGCCCGCTGGTAGGTGATGCCCTCGGGGCCCGAGCCGGCGAGGAGCTGGTCGAGGACGCTGAGCGTGTCGCGGGGCGAGCCACCGCCGGCGCGGATGACCAGCGGGAACACGGCGTCCTCCACCTGCACGCCCTCCTGGGCGCAGATGGTGTCGAGCAGGCCGCGCATCACCGGGGGCGGCAGCAGCCGGAACGGGTAGTGATGGGTGCGCGAACGGATGGTGGGCAGGACCTTCTCAGGCTCCGTGGTGGCGAACACGAAGATGAGGTGCGCCGGCGGCTCCTCGACGATCTTGAGCAGCGCGTTGAAGCCCGCGGTGGTGACCATGTGGGCCTCGTCCACGATGAACACGCGGTAGCGCGACTCGGCGGGGGCGTAGAAGGCCTTGTCGCGCAGGTCGCGCGTGTCGTCCACGCCGCCATGGCTGGCCGCGTCGAGCTCGACCACGTCGAGGTTGCCGGGGCCGCCGGGGGCCAGCGCCACGCACGAGCGGCACACCCCGCACGGCGTGGCGGTGGGCCCCTCCGCGCAGTTGAGCGAGCGCGCGAGGATGCGGGCCGAGGACGTCTTGCCGCAGCCGCGCGGGCCCGAGAACAGGTACGCGTGATTGATCCGCCCCGACGCGAGCGCCGCGCTGAGCGGCTCGGTGACATGCTCCTGCCCCACGACCTCCGCGAAGGTCGCCGGTCGATACTTCCGGTATAGCGCCACGGACCGAGACTACCGGCCGCCCCCGACACCTCCCGGCCCCGCGGGCGGGTTCTCCACAGGCCCGGGTCAGGCGCCGTAGCCGCCGTCCACGTCGAGCGTCTGGCCCGAGACGAACCCGGCGCGGGGCGACGCAAGGAACAGCACCGCGTGCGCGACGTCCTCGCACGACCCGAACCGCCGCAGCGGGGTGTTGCGGCGCGCCGCCTCGAGGGCCTGTTCGTCCAGGTCGCCCGCGGCCACCAGCCGCTGCGCCATGCCGTCGGCCAGCATCCCGGGCCCCACGCAGTTGGCGCGCACGCCGAAGCGCCCCTCCTCCACGGCCAGCCCTGTCACCACGGCCTCCACCGACGCCTTGGGGATCACCGACATGCCGTCGCGCACCGCGAACCGGCGCCCGGCCGCCGACGTCACCGCGACGATGCTGCTGCCGCCCTCGCGCGCGGGCGCCGACGCGCGCAGCGCCGGCAGGAACGCGTGCGCGACGGCGAAGAAGGCGGCCGCGTCGCCGTCGAGCACCGCGCGCATCTCGGCCGGGTCGACGCGGCTGAGGTGGCGCTGGCGCACCAGCGGGCCGGCCGCGTACACGAGCGTGTGCACGCCGCCGTGCGCCTCCGCGACGGCGCGGGCGTACGCGTCGACGGCCGCGTAGTCGGTGATATCGAGCCGCGCGGCCGACGCCCCCGTCTCCTCCTCCAGCGCCGCGGCGGCCGGACCGTTGCCGCGGTAGGTGAAGGCCACCGTCCCGCCGCCGCGCGCGAGCCCCCGCACCACCGCCGATCCGATGCCGCCGGTGCCCCCGACGACCACCGCCGCCCCGGTGCAGTCCTGCCGTTCGCCGCCCATCACGCTCCGTCCGATCCGTGCGGCGCGCACCGCCGCATCGCAGCCATTACATCACCGGACGGCGACGGCGCCACAACCGGATTTGTGGCATTACTCACCGGAGACGGGCGCGGGGCCGCCGCACCGCTCCGCGTGCACACAGCGCTTTCCCCGATCGCCCCCGGCCGCGGGAAACCCTGAACAATAACATTTTCATATTTGCGTCGGCAAATCGCGCGCATGCGGAACAGGAATCCTCGTATTCCGCATTGCTACAGTCCGCATTGCGCCGATCCGGCCCATCACCCCCGAACGGAGGACATGTGCATCCACTGAACGCCACGACGACGATCCTGCTCCTCGTGGCATTCTTCGGAATCACCTTTCTCATCACCCTCACCATTCGTGAGAAAAAAGAGAATGCCGACGGATTCATGGTGTCCAACGGCGCGGTGGGATTCGGGCTCTCATCCTCGTCGATGACGGCCACCTGGATCTGGGCCGCGTCGTTCTACGCGGCCGCGACCGCCGGCTACAAATACGGGATCTCCGGCCCCATCCACTACGGGCTGTGGGGCGCGCTGATGATCCTGTGCATCTACCCGTTCGGCAAGCGGTTCCGCGCCATCGCGCCGCACGCGCACACGCTCGCCGAGGTGATGCACGCGCGGCACGGCACGTCGAGCCAGCTGCTGCTGGCCGTGTCCAACGTGGTGGGCAGCATCATCAGCATCACCGCCAACTTCACCGCCGCGGGCGCGCTGGTGTACATCCTCACGCCGTTCAGCTTCACCACCGGCGTGCTGGTGGTGGCCGTCGGGATCCTCGCCTACAGCGTGTGGTCGGGCTTCCGCGCCGCCGTGCTCACCGACGCCGCTCAGCTCGTGGCGCTCATGGGCGCCGCCGTGGTGATCATCCCCGTGATCTTCTTCGCCGCCGGCGGCCCGGGCATGCTCCGCGGCGGCCTCGACTCGTTCTACGATTCGGGACGGCCCGAGATGGCGAACTTCTTCTCCATGGACGCCTTCCTCTACCAGGGCGCGCCCTATCTGGTGGCCGTGCTGGCCTACGCGATCGGCAACCAGACCATCGCGCAGCGCCTGTTCGCCGTGCGGCAGGACAGGATCAAGTCGACCTTCGTCACCGCCACCTTCGGCTACGCGGGCACGGTGATCGGCCTGGGCATGCTCGGCGTGCTGGCCGCGATGACGGGCCTGACCCCCACCGACGGCGACATGAACAATCTGATCCCCGACATGGCCGTCGAATACCTGCCCGGCGTGCTCATCGCGGCGCTGTTCATCATGGTCATCGGATCGCTGGCCTCCACCGCCGATTCCGACATGTCGGCCCTCGCGTCGATCATGATGGCCGACGTCTACGGCAAGAATCTCGCGCGCGGCAAGGTCGAGCCGTCGACGATGCTGCTCATCGGCCGCATGACCATGGTGGCCGCCGCGGCCGCCGGCGTGATGTTCGCCTTCGCCAGCTTCGACATCCTCGACCTGCTGGTGTTCGTCGGGGCGCTGTGGGGCGCGCTGGTCTTCCCCGTCATCGTCAGCTTCTACTGGCGGCGCATGACCAACGTCGCCTTCACCGTCTCGGTGCTCGTCGCGCTGGTGTTCTTCCTGATCGCGCGGTTCACGCTGATCCCCATGACGGGGGCCGTGGGCGCGGTGTTCGAGACGCTCGCCGCGGCGGGGGCGGCCGTGGTGGTGGGCCTGCTGGTGTTCGGGATGCTCGGCCGCATCGCCGGGTTCGTCAGCGGCGCCGTCATGTTCGTCGCGATGATGCCGCTGTTCCTCGGGTTCCTGCGCGACTACGAGGTGCTGCTGGGCTCGCTGGTGTCCTACGGCGTCAGCGCCCTCGTGTGCACCGCCATCAGCATGCGCAACAAGGAGCTGTTCGACTTCGCCCTCATCGACGAGCGGGTGGTGCTGTTCCAGCGCAAGCAGGAGGAACTGCGCGCCGGCACCCCCGCCGAGAAGACAGGAGCCACCGCATGACCACCGCACTCATGACCGTCTACATCCTCATGTGGCCCGCCATCGCCGCCGTGGTGCTGGTGATCCTCACGGTGGGCGTCATCAAGGACATCGTGCGGGCGCGGCGCAACGGCGAACCGTTCGTGTGACCGGGGGCCGCGCGCGTCCCACTCGATGAGCGCGCAGGACGCCCCGCCACCACCGGTGACTACGGTCACAGCCATGACCCACCCCGATCCCCTCCCCTCCCCGCCGGGCTTCGCCGGCACCATCACCGAGACGCTGAGCGACGCCGTCCCCGCCTGGCGGCAGCGCCCGCGGCCCGCGCCGGACGCCCCCGACGTCATCGTCATGGTCGTCGACGACATGGGGTACTCGGACATCGGGCCGTTCGGCTCCGAAATCCCCACCCCGCACCTCGACGCCGTGGCCGCCGAGGGCGCACGGCTGACCGACTTCCACGTCACCCCCACCTGCTCGCCCACCCGCGCGTCGCTGCTCACCGGCTGCAACTCGCACGCGGTGGGCATGGGCGCGGTGGCCAACGTCGACGACGGCTTCCCCGGCTACGCCGCCGAGCTGCCCGCGAACCAGCCGACCATCGCCGAGGCGTTCCGCGGCGCGGGCTACGCGACCATGGCCATCGGCAAGTGGCACCTGTGCCGCGAGCAGGACATGCACGCGGGCGGCGACCGGCACTCGTGGCCGCTGCAGCGCGGGTTCGACCAGTACTACGGCTTCCTCGAGGCCCAGTCGAACCTGCACCACCCGGCGCAGCTGATCGAGGGCAACAACCCGGTGCACGCCACCGAGTACCCCGAGGGCTACTACCTCACCGACGACCTCACCGACCGGGCCGTCGCCATGATCGCCGAGGCGCACGCCTCCGACCCGGGCCGGCCGCTGCTCATGTACTACGCGCACGCGGCGGTGCACGTGCCGATGCACATCAAGCCCGGCGCGGCCGACGCCTTCCGCGGCCGCTACGACGCGGGCTGGGAGCGCATCCGCGAGGAGCGCCGCCGGCGCCAGGACGAGCTGGGCGTGGTGCCGAGCGACGTGGGCACCGCGCCGCTCGACGACCCCACCGGCTACGACTTCGCGCCCTGGGACGAGCTGTCCGACGACGGCAAGCGGCTGGCCGCCCGGCACATGGAGAACTACGCCGCGATGGTGCAGACCATCGACGAGTCGGTGGGCCGCATCCGCGACATCCAGCGCCGCCTCGGCCGGCTGGAGAACACCGTGTTCGTGTTCGTCTCCGACAACGGCGCGTCCGGGGGCGGCGGCGGCGACGTCGGCACGCTCAACCACCTGTCCAACCTCGACCGGCGCCGCGTGCCCACCACCGACGAGAAGGTGGCCGCCGAGATCGGCCGCATCGACGAGCTGGGCGGCCCCACCACGTGGCCGCAGTACGCCACCGCGTGGGCGACCGTGGCCAACACCCCGTTCCGCCGGCACAAGTTCAGCACCTACCGCGGCGGGCACCAGGTGTCGTTCCTGCTGTCCTGGCCGCAGGGCCTGCCCGAGGCCGCCGGCGCCGTGCGCCACCAGTACGCGCACGTCACCGACCTGCTGCCGACGCTCGCCGAGCTGGCGGGCGTCACCGTGCCCGCCGAGCGGCACGGGCTGGCGGCGCGCCCCCTCGACGGCACGTCGATGACCGCGGCGCTGCGCGACGGCGACGCCCCGAGCGCGCACGGCGAGCAGTACTACGAGTGCCTGGGCGAGCGCGCGTACTACGCGGGCGAGTGGGAGGCGGTGACCGACCACAAGGCCGCGACGCCGCTCGCCGACGACCACTGGGCGCTCTACGCCGTGGAGCGCGACCCGATCCAGCTCGACGACGTCTCGGCCGCCCACCCCGAGGTCGTCGAGGGGCTCGCGGACCGGTGGCGCGCGGCGGCCGAGGCCAACATGGTCTTCCCCATGTCCAACGGCAGCCCGCTGCACTTCCTGCAGCGCGACCCCGCCGAGGAGCGCCTGGCGTGCCGGACGGTGCTGGTGCCCGAAACGCCGCCGCTGGAACGGTTCCGCGCGAGCCGGCTCATCGACGGCCGCTCGTTCACCGTCGACGTGGAACTCGGCGAGGGCGGCCACCGGCCGGGCGACGAGGGCGTGCTGCTGGCCCACGGCGGCCAGGAGTCGGGCTACGTGCTCTACATCGAGGACGGCGCGCTGCACGTGGAGCAGAACGCCTGGGGCACGACCATCGCCGCGGGGCCGGTGCCGGTGCCGGCGGGCGCGCGCACGCTGCGCCTGCGCGTCGACGCCCCCGGCGGGCACAAGTGGGTGGTGGCGCTCGAGGCCGACGGCGAGGCGCTGCTCGAGGGCGCGGAGCTCGCGCAGCTGTCGTGGCTGGTGCCGTTCAGCGGGCTCTCGGCCGGCACGATGCACCGTTCGCCGGTGTCGTGGGGGCTGCACGCGCGCCGCGGCATGTTCCCGTACACCGGCGAATGGTCGCGGATCGTCATCACGCCCGGCGACCACGCGCCGGACGCGCCGGCGCTGATGCTCGACGCCGTGCGTCGGATGGGCGCCGCTACGCAGTGACCCCGGCATAGGCGAAGGCCCCCACCCGAAAACGGATGGGGGCCTTCGTCAGTGGAACTCGTCCGCCGGAGCGGACGGAAGCTCGTCGGCCCGTGAGGGCCGGGGCACCTGCCCTCAGAGAGGGGTGACGCCGGTGGCCTGCGGGCCCTTCTGGCC
>CAZDSL010000145.1:0-7425 GCA_964507655.1 uncultured Mycobacteriaceae bacterium
CCCCCGCGGCCGGTGCCGAGGTCCCGGCTGCGGTCGCCGGGGGCGGGGCGGCCGGCGCGGAGGGCCGCCCGGCGCCGGGGGCCGAGTCGGACGACGCCGTGCCGCGACCGCGTCCGTCTCCTACCCTGTGAGCGTGGACGAGGATCTGCGCGCCCGCCGCGGCGCGGCCCTGCGGGGCATCGACGGGTGGCCGGTGGACGCTGCGGCCGCGGCGGTGGTGGACGCGGACGGCACCGCCGTCGTCCACGGCGACGCCGGGCGGGTCTTCGAGCTCGCCTCGGTCACCAAGCTGCTCACCGCGGTCGGCGTGCTGCTCGCGGTGGAGGAGGGCGCCGTGGAGCTGGACTCGCCGGCGGGCCCGCCCGGGGCCACCGTGCGGCACCTGCTCGCGCACGCGTCGGGCCTGGCCTTCGACGAGCCGCGCGTGCGGGCCCGCCCGGGCGAGCGGCGCATCTACTCCAGCGCGGGATACGAGGCGCTCGCGGAGCTGGTGTCGGAGGCGACGGGCATCGGCTTCGCCGACTACCTCGACGAGGGCGTCTTCGCGCCGCTGGGCATGCGCAGCACAGAGCTGCACGGCCCGGCCGGCCACGGCGCCCGCTCCACGGCGGACGATCTGGCCCGGTTCGCCGCCGAGCTGCAGCGCCCCACGCTCCTCGCCCCCGCGACGCTGCGCGAGGCCACCACGGTGCAGTTCCCGGGCCTCGACGGCCTGCTCCCCGGCTACGGCACGCAGCGGCCCAACGACTGGGGCCTGGGCTTCGAGCTGCGTGGGCACAAGAGCCCGCACTGGACGGGCGCGGCCAACTCGCCGCGCACGTTCGGGCACTTCGGGCAGGCGGGCACGCTGCTGTGGGTGGATCCCGACGCGGGCGCCGCGTGCGTCGCGCTCACCGACAGGGCGTTCGGCGACTGGGCCAAGCCGCTGTGGCCGGCGCTGGCCGACGCGGTGGTCGCCGCCCGGCCCGGTGCCGATGCCGCGGGGGAGGGCGGCCGTGGCTGACCGCGACGCCGCGGCCGGGGTGACCGAGCGCGAGCCCGACTACCGCTTCACGCTCGCCAACGAGCGCACCTTCCTCGCATGGATCCGCACCGCCCTGGGGCTGGTGGCGGGCGGCGTGGTGGTGCACCAGCTGGTCGAGCCGCTGCACGTGGCGGGCGCCCGCACCGCCATCGCGTTCGGCTGCGTGGCCCTGGCCATCGCGGTGGCCGCGGGCGCGTACTTCCACTGGCGCTCGGTGCAGCGGGCGATGCGGCGGCGCGAACCGCTGCCGGGCTCGCGCCTGGTGCCGCTGCTGGCGGTGGGCACCACGGTGATCGCGGTGTTCGCGGCGGTCTCGGTACTGATCCTGTGAGCGCGGCGGACCCGCACCGATGACGGGCCCCGGCGCCGGGGCGGGCGATCCCGGCGGGTACGACGACCCGGGCCTGCAGCCCGAGCGCACCGCCCTGTCGTGGCGGCGCACCGCGCTGTCGGCGCTGGTGGTGGCGGCGCTGATGCTGCGTCAGGCGGCCGAGGCAGGCTGGGGCGCGGCTTCGGCGGCTCCGCTGGCGGGCGTGCTGATCCTGCTGGTGCTGGGGCTGGGCTGCTACCTGCGCGGCAACAGCCTGCACCGGCACCGGCTGCACCCCGGCAACGTGGTCGCGCGCCGCCGGGTGATGGGCGCCGTGGCGGGGGCCGTGGTGCTGGGCGCGGTGGCCACCGGGCTCATCGAGATCGTCGGCGGGCGCGGCTGAGCGCACGCGATCCGGTGCACATCACTGGTGCCACACCCATCGCGCTGGTAACTTGTACACCGCATAGCACATCCGTCACCGGGCATCCGTGAAGGACACGAGGTCGTTGGGGAAGACGTCCCTCGTCTGCAACGGAGGTCCCCTGTGCGTACCCTGAATCAATTCGCCGAGTCGACGAGCGGCGTCGTCTACATCCACTCGTCGCCGGCCGCGCTGTGCCCGCACATCGAGTGGGCGCTCACCGGTGTCCTCGGCAGCGCGCCCGCGCTCGCCTGGACTGCCCAGCCGGCCGCGCCCGGCCTGCTGCGCGCCGAGGCGGAGTGGACCGGCCCGGTGGGCAGCGGCGCCCGCATGGCCGGCGCGCTGCGCGAGTGGTCGATGCTGCGCTTCGAGGTCACCGAGGACGCCAGCGAGGGCGTGGACGGAGAGCGGTTCAGCCACGTGCCCGGCCTGGGCCTGTGGCGGGGCAGCACCAGCGCCAACGGCGACGTGATGCTGGGCGAACAGCGCCTGCGCGCGATGCTCGCCGCGGGCGCCGACAGCCTGGCCTCCGCGCTGGAGACGGCGCTGGGCACCGCGTGGGACGACGCGCTGGAGGAGTTCCGCGGCGGAGGCGAGGGCGGCCAGGTGACCTGGCTCGGCCGGCACGTGGGCTGAGCGTCCCGGCGCACCCGAGGGGCCCGGCCAGGGCGGGCCCTGCGGGTGCGGCGGCGGCCCGGCGGGGCGGCGTCAGGCGCGCCCGAAGCGCAGCCGCCACGGCATCTTGGCCGACTCCCACTGCACGCCCAGCGTCATCTTCGACGCGCCGTCGGTGCGCTCCTCGAACCGGATCGGCACCTCGGCGATGCGCATGCCCCGCTGGACCACCCGGTGGTTCATCTCCACCTGGAACGAGTAGCCGTTGCTGCGGATCGTGTCGAGCCCGATGGCGCGCAGCGTCTGCGCCCGCCAGGCCTTGAAGCCCGCGGTGGCGTCCTGGACCCCCAGCCGCAGGATCGTGTCGACATAGCGGTTGGCGCCCCACGAGAGCAGCTTGCGGTGCCAGGCCCACTCGTCGGCCACCGAGCCTCCGGGGACGTAGCGCGAGCCCAGCACCACGGCGGCATCGGTGGTGGCCAGCACGTCCAGCATCGGGGGGATCGCCGAGACCGGGTGTGAGAGGTCGGCGTCCATCTGGATCACCACGTCGGCGCCCTCGTCGAGCGCCCGCTGCATGCCGGCGATGTAGGCGCGGCCCAGGCCGTCCTTGACGGCGCGATGCAGCACGCCCACCTCGATGCCGAGGGTGCCGGCCAGCGACTCGGCCACCTCGCCGGTGCCGTCGGGCGAGTCGTCGTCGACCACCAGCAGCCCCAGCCCGGGGATCCCGAGCTCCGCGAGCGCCGCCGCGAGGCGCGGGAGGTTCTCGCGCTCGTTGTAGGTGGGGACGACGACGGTGACGCGCGGTGGGGTGTCGGGCACGTGGGTCCTTCGTGGTGCGGCACCGCAGTGCGTGCGGTGATGACTCGAACGCAACCCACGGTAACGGGTGCCGGGCGTGCCGGGGCGCCGGGGTTGACGAAGCGGGGGCCCGGGCGCGGCGGATCCGCCGCGCCCGGGCCCCGTGCGGCCCTGGGCTGTTCAGGCCCTCCCGAAGGCGATGGACACGTTGTGCCCGCCGAACCCGAACGAGTTGCTGATCGCGACGTCCAGCGCGCCCTCGCGGGGCGCCCCGGAGACCACGTCCAGGTCGATCTCGGGGTCCTGGTTGTCCAGGTTCAGGGTGGGCGGGACGACGCCCTCGCGCAGGCTCATGACCGTGAGCACCGACTCGAGCGCGCCCACCGCGCCGATCGAGTGGCCCAGCGCGCTCTTGGGCGCGTACACCGACGGGTGCGTGCCCACGGCGGCCGCGATGGCCTTCGACTCGGCCAGGTCGCCCACGCTCGTGGACGTGGCGTGCGCGTTGATGTGCGACACCTCCGACGGGGACGTGCCCGCGAAGGCGAGGGCCTTGGTCATCGCGCGCGCCGCGCCGCCGCCCTCCGGGTCGGGCGCCACGATGTGGTAGCCGTCGGAGGTCACGCCCGCGCCGAGCACGCGGCCGTGGATGGTGGCGCCGCGGGCCCGGGCGTGGTCCTCACGCTCGAGCACCAGCATCGCCGCGGCCTCGCCGAAGACGAAGCCGTCGCGGTCCCGGTCGAACGGGCGCGAGGCCGCGGCCGGATCGTCGTTGCGGAAGCTCGTGGCGCGCATCATGGCGAAGCTCGCCAGGGGCAGCGGCCCCACCCGGTTCTCCACGCCGCCGGTGACCATCACGTCGGCCTCGCCCATGGCGATCATCCGCCAGGCGATGGCGATGGCCTCCGAGCCGGATGCGCACGCCGAGACCGGCGTGTGGATGCCGGCCTTGGCCCCGATCTCCAGGCCCACCGTGGCGGCGGGCCCGTTGGGCATGATGGCGGGCACGGCGATCGGCGACACCTTGCGGTAGCCGCCGGCCTCGAGCTTGGCCATGTTCTCGAGCAGGGTCTCGATGCCGCCCATCCCGGTGCCGATGGCGACGCCCAGGCGCTCGCCCTCCACCTCGGGGGAGCCGGCATCGCGCCACGCGTCCCGGCCGAGCACCAGCGCCATCTGCTCGATGTAGTCGAGACGGCGCTTCTCCACCTTCTTGAGCTGTTCGGTGGGGTCGGAGACCAGCCGGCCGGCGACCCGCACCGGAAGGTCGAGCCGCTCCACCCACTCGTCGGTGAGCGTGCCGATGCCCGACTTGCCGTCGAGCAGCGCCGCCCAGGTGGAGGCCAGGTCGGCACCCACCGAGCTGGTGACCTCCATCGAGGTCACCACCACGGGGTGCAGCTTCAGTCCCTCGGGGACCACGGCAGCGGTCACTTGGCGTCGACCGAGGCTCCACCCTCGGCTTCGAGCTTCTCGACGTACGCGACGACGTCGCCGACGGTGCGCAGGTTGGCCAGCTCCTCGTCGGGGATCTTGATGCCGTACTTGTCCTCGGTCTGCACGGCGATCTCCACCATCGACAGCGAGTCGATGTCGAGGTCGTCGACGAAGGACTTCTCGGCGGTGACCTCGGACGGCTCGATGCCCGTGACCTCTTCGATGATCTCGGCGAGGTTCTTGACGATCTCTTCCTGGCTGACGGCCACGATGATGTCCTTCCGTTGTGCGGCGCCGCGCAGGCGGCGCCGGTGGTGTGTTCTGACGTCCGGGTCGGGTGGAGCGTTGCGCAGACCCGGGTGCGCGGCTTGTGGGGCCCGCGGCGCGGGCCGGGGTTCACGCGGGCACGGGCACCGCGTCGAGGTCTCCGGGGGTGTTGACGGCGACGGCGGGGACGCCGCGCATCTCGCGCTTGGCGATGCCGACCAGCGTGCCCGCCGGCAGCAGCTCGACGATCGAGGTGACCTCGGCGTCGCGCAGCGCGGCGGAGCACAGATCCCAGCGCACGGGGCTGGTGATCTGGTCGATCAGCCGGCGCAGCGCGTCCTCGCCCGAGGCGACCACGGCGCCGTCGGCGTTCGACAGCAGCGGCATGGCCGGGTCGGCGGGGGTGATGCCCGCGGCGGCGGCGGCGAACGCCTCGCGCGCCGGGGCCATGTGCGGGGTGTGGAAGGCTCCGGCCACGGCCAGGGGGCGCAGCCGGGCGCGGGCGGGGGGCGCGTCGGCCAGCCGGGCCAGCGCGGGCAGGGTGCCGGCCGCCACGATCTGCCCCTTGGCGTTGCGGTTGGCGGGGACCAGCCCGAACTCGTCGAGCCGGGCGAGCACCTCGGCCTCGTCGCCGCCGAGCACGGCCGTCATGCCGGTGGGCTCCACGGCGCAGGCGCGGGCCATCTCGCGGCCGCGCACGGCGGCCAGCTCCACCGCCTGCTCCTCGGTGAGCACCCCGGCGATCGCCGCGGCGGCGAGCTCGCCGATCGAGTGGCCGGCGGTGATCGCGGGGCCCGGCTGCGCGCTGCCCTCGCGCGTGAGCCGCCGGTGCGCGATGAGCGCGGCGGCGACCACGAGCGGCTGCGTGACGGCGGTGTCGGTGATCTCGTCCGCCGGGGCGTCGGTGCCCAGGCGGATCAGGTCGAGACCGGCCACCTCCGACCACGCGGCGAGCGTGTCGCGGACGCCGGGGGCGTCGAGCCACGGCGCGAGCATTCCGGGCTTCTGGGAACCCTGTCCGGGGGCGAGGAGTGCTTTCACGGTGTACAGCCAACACTGCCGGGGGCCGATTCCGGAGTGTGGACGGAAACCAACCTTCACGCTTGAGTTTGTAGGGTCCCTACAACTCCAGGCGGTTTCGGGGCCCATCTGTCATAAGGCCGATTGTGTTACATCATGGTGACAGTGTGTCGGATGTTGCAGAAGTGAACGGCTTTACGCCGGCCTTCGTCATCCGATGTGCCGTGAATGCAACGCGGAGGACGTACGCGTCGCGCGCGTCGGCGGGATCGCGGCCGGTGGCGGTGGTGATCTTGCGGAGCCTGTACCGCACGGTATTTGGATGGACATACAACTCGCGGGCGCAGCGCTCGATCGAGCCGCCGCTGTCGAGGTAGGCGTCCAGGGTCTCGGCCAGTCCGCTGCCGGCGTCGAGCAGCGGCCGCACCACGTCGCGGTCTAGCTCCTCGAAGGCGGAGCGGTCGCCGATGAGCGCGCGCTCGGGCAGCAGTTCCGAGGCGGAGACGGGGCGCGGCGCGCCCGGCCAGCCGACCGCGCTCTGGTAGCCGCGCAGCGCCTCCACCGCGCTCTCGTGGGCGTGCGCGAGCCCGGCGACGGTGGCGCCCACCACCACGGGGCCGTCGTCGAAGGCGCCCAGCAGGCTGGTGACGAAGGGGCTCGCCGGGCGCACCTCGCCGCTCACCACCACCACCAGGCGGTAGCCCTGCACCACCGCGAGCACCGAGCGGCCGTCGGTGCGGCCGACGCTGTGCACCCGCTCCACGGCGTCGCCGGTGTACTCGTGCGAGGGGGCTCCCACCAGCACCGTGACGGGCTCGGCGGGCTGCCAGTTGAGCGTC
This sequence comes from uncultured Mycobacteriaceae bacterium, assembly GCA_964507655.1. Lineage (GTDB taxonomy): Bacteria > Actinomycetota > Actinomycetes > Mycobacteriales > Mycobacteriaceae > Tomitella. The sequence goes on from CAZDSL010000145.1 coordinate 6,741, forward strand.
GCAGCCTGCGAGAGCATGGCCGGGCCGGTGTCGCCCCGCACGATGGCGTCGACGACCATCGCCTCGAGGCGGGTGTCCCACGCGCCGCGCGACTCGGCCGCCGACGCGTACACCGCGGCGGCGGCGAAGCCGAGGTCGCGTCCGTAGCGGAGCACCGCCTCGGTGAGCGCCACCAGCTGCGCGTCGTCGCGCGCCATCATCGGCAGCCACTGCTCGAAGAACTCCATGGCCACGCGCACCATGTCGACCGTCTCGCTCAGCCGCACCTTGCGTGTGAGGTCCTGCGGCACCACGCGGAACGCCTCGACGGTGGAGAAGATGTCGCCGTCGGGGTCGTGCAGCCAGTCGACGAAGTTGGCGACGGCCGTCTGCACCACCATCTGCACGTCCGCCCGCTGGGAGGCGTCCAGGCCGCCGACGAAGGGCAGCTGCGCCTCCATCGACCGCATCGCCTCCACCGCCAGCCGCCGCGAGCTGCGCTTGATCCGCCGCAGCAGGGCCTCGGAGATGATCGGTTCGGGGGAGGGGGCGGTCATGGCGCCGACGCTACCGTGGCGGCGCCGCGCGCGGAGGCGCCCGGCGGGGCCGCGCCGGGACCGGCTCGGTCTGGGCATCGACGTCGGCTCGACCCGCATCAAGGCCTGCCTGATCGACGATCGGCACGCGGTGGTGGCCGCCGGAAGCC
>CAZDSL010000146.1:0-7414 GCA_964507655.1 uncultured Mycobacteriaceae bacterium
AGGGCTTCGGCGGCGTCATGGCCACCTTCGACAACACCCGCCCGCTGGTGGCCGGAATGGCCGTGGGCGTGGCGCGGGCGGCGCTCGAGGAGCTGCGCCGCATCCTCACCGAGGCGGGCGTGGACATCTCCTACGACGTCCCCGCCAACAGCCAGAGCGCCGCGGCCGCCGCGTACCTGGAGCTGGAGGCCGACTGGGAGGCCGCGCAGCTGCTCACCATCCGCGCGGCGTGGATGGCCGACAACAAGCAGCCCAACTCGCTGCAGGCGTCCATGGCCAAGGCCAAGGCCGGGCGCATGGGCACCGCGGTCACCCTCAAGGCCGTGGAGCTGGCCGGGTCGTACGGCTACTCCGAGCGCGAGCTGCTCGAGAAGTGGGCGCGCGACGCGAAGATCCTCGACATCTTCGAGGGCACCCAGCAGATCCAGCAGCTCATCGTCGCGCGCCGCGTGCTCGGCCTGTCGTCGTCCGAGCTGAAGTAGCGGGCCACGCCCCACACGACGCCGGGGCCGCGCCGTGCACCGCCCGCCGTGGCGGTCACCGCGCGGCCCCGGCCTCGTCGGCCGCCGCCCTCGTCCCGCCCTCCCCCGCCCCGCGACGGTCGTCCCCGAGCGCCACACATGACGCGCGTTCGCCAAATCGCTTCCCGCTCACCGGGATCGATCCTGCGGATGTGGCCGTGGCCACTAGCGTGGTGCAGTGGCGCTGCCGGATCCATCCCCCCTTGCGGCAGCGCCGGACCCCGGCTCCCATCCTTCACCGCCGGGGCAGGCCCCGCCCGAGGCGTTCCATCCCCGGCGGGGCCCTTTCCGTCCCGGGCCCACTCCCGCGGCGCGTCCCGCAGCGGGCCCGTCCGCACTCCGCCGTGGCGGCCCCCGGTTCCGCCCGCCGGCCGTCAGCGGTCGCCGGGCGGCCCCCCGCCGCCGGGCGGCAGCGGGCGTCTCCGGCGCATGCCGCGGCGCTCCTCTGCGCACCCGGCCCCGCCGCTCCGGCGCGGCACGCGACGCCGCACGCGGGCCTTGTCGCGCCGCCGCCGGGCCCGGCGCACGCGCGGCCACCACAGGCACCACGCCACGGCGAGCACGGCGAAACCCGCCGCGAGGACGACGGCGTTGTGCTCGGCCACCCCTCCGCCGACGATGATCAGCACGCCGAGAAGTCCGACGACGCCTTCTACCCGCATCCGCTCTGCTTCCACCAGGGCTGCGACCGTGATGCCCGGATATGGCATCGGTCCTCAGAAATACCATGCGCAGGCCGAACGCATGCGGCAATCACAGGAAATGCGGCAGGAGTATGCGCCCCGCGGCGGCCCTTCCGCCGTCAGTCGCCGCCGAGCGGCAGCGCCAGGCGACGCTCGACGCCCACCTCCTCGAGGAAGCGCGCGTCGTGGCTCACGAGGATCAGCGCGCCCGGCCACCCGCGCAGCGCCGCGGCGAGCTGTTCCACCGCGTCGAGGTCCAGGTTGTTGGTGGGCTCGTCGAGCATGAGCAGCTGCGGCGCCGGCCGCCGGAACAGCACCACGCCCAGCGCCGCGCGCAGACGCTCGCCGCCCGAGAGCGAGCCGACCGTCTTCCCCGACGCGCGCCCCCGGAACAGCAGCCGCGCCAGGTGCGCGTGCACCTCCTCCGAACCCGCCCCGGGCCGCGCCGCCGCGACCGCCTCGGCCACGGTGGCCTCGTCGTCGAGGAAGTCGAGCCGCTGCGGCAGGTACGCCGCGGGCACCCGCAGCCCCTCGGCGGCGGCGATCGCGCGCAGCAGCGTCGTCTTGCCCGCACCGTTGCGCCCGGTGACGCCGATCCGCTCGGGCCCCACCACCGCCAGGCCGGCGTCGGCCACGCCCTCCGCGCCGCGGGTCGCCGACGGCCACGGCATGGCCAGCACCTCGCGCCGCGCGGGCAGTGCGCACTCGGGCAGGTCGATGCGCAGGCGGTCGTCGTCGCGCACGTCGCGCTGGGCGTCGTCGAGTGCCTGGGCGGCGCGCGCCACCTCGTCCTCGTGGGCGCCGCGCAGCTTGCCCGCCGACACCTGCGCCTCCCGCTTGCGCAGCCCCATGACGATCTTGGGCTCGCGCTTGTTCTCCTGCATCTTCCGGCCATAACGGGCGCGGCGGTCGAGCTTGATCCGCGCGGCGGCCATCTCCTCCTTCTGCTTGCGCAGGTCGCCCCGCGCGTCCGAGACCCGCTGCGCCGCGGCCGCCTGCTCGGCCTCGATCACGTCGCGGTAGTGGCTGTAGGGCCCGCCGAACAGCCGGATGCGGCCGTCGCGCAGCTCGGCGGTGGCGTCGACCGACTCGAGCAGGTCAAGGTCGTGGCTGACGACGAGCACGGGGATGCCGAGCCCGGCCAGCACCTCGCGCAACCGGGCGCGCGCGGGCGCGTCGAGGTTGTTGGTGGGCTCGTCGAGCAGCAGCGCGCGCGGATCGCCCAGCAGCAGGCCGGCGAGCGCGATCAGCGTGGCCTCGCCGCCCGAGACGGTGCCGACGGTGCGGTCGAGGTCGTCGATGGGCAGCCCGAGGCGGCCCAGCATCGCGCGACAACGCGCGTCGACGTCCCAGTCTTCGCCCACGGCGTCGAAGTCGGCCGGATCCACCGAGCCCTCCTCGATGCGCCGCAACGCCGCGCGCACCCCGGCCACGCCGAGCACCTCGGCGACGGTGCGCGCCGCATCGAGGGTGACGTCCTGCGGCAGCACCGCGGCGGGCTGCGGCAGCGTCACCGAGCCGCGGGCGGGCCGCAGCTCGCCCGCGAGCAGCCGGAACAGCGTGGTCTTGCCCGCACCGTTGCGGCCCACGAGGGCCGTGAGCCCGGACGGGAACGCCGCGGTGAGGCCGTCGAAAACGGGCGTGCCGTCGGGCCAGGAGAAGGCGAGGTCGGAGAGCGTCACGGCCGCGTGGCCGTCGACGGGCTGCGGCGCGGAGGACGAGGGCGCGGAGGACGAGGAAGAAGAACGTGCCGTGGACATGGCGGTGCTCCGGTGAGGTGTGCGGCTGCTGGGCTGCGGACTACCTCAGGTGGAGCACCGGCATCACTCGATTCCGTCGACGGCAGAGACGCCGCCACAGTACCGTCGATGCAGACGGCGGGCAAGGCCCGGGCCGTGGGCCCTCCCCCGCGCGCGCCGCCGGAGGCGCGGGCAATAGAGTTGGCGCCATCACACTTGCACCGACGGTTACACACAGTGGTCGCGCGCCGCGCCCCGACGCCCGCGCACCCGGTGGTGCGGCCGCAGTTCCCGCGGGGAAGGAACACCGATGAGCCAGTGGACACAGCCGACGCGCCTGCTCACGCACTACACCGGCAAGGCCCGGGAGGTGGGGCGCAGCATCGCCGTCATGCAGCGCGCCGGCCTGATCCCGTTCCCCCGGCTCGACCACGGGGTGCACTCGCTCCTCGCGCTCAGCCGCTTCGGGCCGTTCGTCGGCGCCGCCAAGCACGCCGCCGCCCTCACCCCGCAGCGCGCGGGCATCATCGACGAGCTCGGCCCGCTCACGTTCCGCGAGCTCGACGAGCAGTCCAATGCCCTCGCCCGGGCCTGGCAGGCCGACGGCCTCGGGCAGGGCTCCGTCATCGCCGCGCTGTGCCGCGACCACCGCGGCCTGGTGCTCACCATGCTCGCCAGCGGCAAGATCGGTGCGCGGCTGGTCATGTTCAACACCGGCTTCGCGGGCCCGCAGCTCGCCGACGTGGCCGAGCGCGAGAACGTCCGCGCGCTGGTGCACGATGCCGAGTTCACCGGGCTGCTCAGCGTGCTCCCCGCCGGCCTGCGGCGCTACCTGTCCTGGACCGACGGCGACGGCGACGCTCCGGCGGACGCGCCGTCAGTGTTCGCGCTCATCGAGGGCGGCTCGCCGGCGCCGCTGCCCGCCCCGGAGAAGCCCGGCGGGTTCGTGCTGCTCACCAGCGGCACCACCGGCACGCCCAAGGGGGCCCCGCGGGAGAAGCTCAACGTGTTCGCGTCGGCGCAGTTCCTCGACCGCGTGCCGTTGCGGCGGGGCGGCACCACCTTCATGGCCGCGCCGATCTTCCACGGCACCGGCGTCTCCCAGTTCATCCTGTCGATAGCGCTGGGCTGCACCGTCATCCTCAACCGGCGGTTCGACCCCGAGAAGACGCTCGCGGGCATCGCCGAGAACCGCGCCGACGCGCTCATCGTGGTGCCGACCATGCTGCAGCGCATCATCGACCTCGGCCCCGAGGTGCTGGCGCGCTACGACACGCGCTCGCTGCGCATCATCTTCGCCGCGGGCTCGGCGCTGTCGCCCGACCTGTGCCGGCGCACCGAGGAGATCTTCGGCCCGGTGCTCTACAACCTGTACGGGTCGACGGAGGTCGCCGTCGCCACCGTCGCCACGCCCGACGAGCTGCGCGCGGCCCCCGGCACCGCGGGCAGGCCCCCGGTGACCTGCGAGGTGCGCCTGTTCGACGCGGACGACCGCGAGATCACCGCGCCGGGCGTCTCCGGCCGCATCTTCGTGCGCAGCGGCCTGAGCTTCGGCGGCTACACCGACGGCCGCAACAAGGTGATGATCGACGGGCTGCTCTCGTCCGGCGACATCGGCCACTTCGACGAGCGCGGGCTGCTGTTCATCGAGGGCCGCGACGACGACATGATCGTCTCGGGCGGCGAGAACGTCTACCCCCTCGAGGTGGAGAACCTGCTGGTCGAGCGCCCCGACGTGCACGAGGCCGCCGTGGTGGGGGTGCCCGACGCCGACTTCGGCCACCGGCTGCGCGCGGCCGTCGCCCTCGCGGACGGCGTTCCCGAGGGTGACGAGGCCGAGGCCAAGAGCGCCGAGCTCAAGGAGTACGTCAGGGCCAACCTGGCGCGGTACAAGGTGCCGCGCGAGATCGTCTTCGTCGAGCGGCTGCCCCGCAACGCCACCGGCAAGCTGCTCAAGCGCAAGGTCGCCGAGCTCTAGCGGGCGGCATCGACGAGATCCTGCCGTCCGGCGGCCGTGTCGACGGCGAGTAGCCCGGCCGTGGGTGCGGGGAGCGCCCGGCCCCAGTGCGGCCGGCCGCAACCCGCGAATCCTGTCGTACCCGACGCGTAGAACGGGCATCGATCACACGCGACACCCCACGGACAGGAAGACCCCATGACGCACGATCCCACCGTCCACATCGAGGACGACGCGCTGGTGCTAGGCCCTGTGCGGGTGACGTTCGAGCGCACCCTTCGCATCCCTGAGGCCGGCTTGCACGACCTGCCGCCGAGCCTGGGCTCCTTCCCCCTCCGGCGGGTCGAGGACTACCCCGCCACCGCCCCGGCCGAGTGGTCGGCCCGCGGCGGCGTCATGCTCCCCGTCTACCAGCGCGAGGCGATGTGGCTCTCCCTCGGCGCGACGGAACCCGCCGCCCTGCAGGTCGGCGTGGGCAAGGTCTGCGCCGTCAGCGGTGAGCGGTGGAACGAGCAGCTCACGCAGAGCCCCCAGAACTACGCGTCACTGCCCGCACAGCCGTGGCTCGACGGCATCAACGCCGGGCAGGGCTTCATCCGGCAGTTCGTCGCGGTGCCGCTCGGCCTCGGCGCCACCGTCGAAGCCCAGGTCACAGCCGAGGAGCTGCACGGCGGCATCCAATTGCGCGCGGTCGGCCTCACCCCGGAGGCGCTGCGGCAACGCGCCGAGCGGTCCCCGTGCGCCGGATCCGACCTGCCCCTCGGAGCGGTCGGGTCCCCCGCCATGGGCCTGGGCGCCGGCGGACGGATGCGGCAGGAGGTCTACACGGACGACAGTCCGCTCTCGGACTACGACGAGGACCGCTCCTGGCGCGTGTTCGTCCACCTGTGCTCGGCCGCGCAGTGGACGGCCATCACCGGCGAGGCTCCCCCGCCCACGCCGATCGATCGCGAGGCGTACGTCCGAAGCGGTCTGCCCTGGTACGACTACTACGACGCCGACCACGACGACCTCGCCGCCGGCCAGGCCCTGCGCACCGTCCGTACCGTGGGCGAGGTGCTCGGCGACGACGACGAGCCCTTCACGCCCGTCTCCCCGCAGACGGTGGTCACGCTGAAGGACGCCGGTGGCGACGCCGTCGCCGACGGGACGTGGTGACGGCCGCTCCTCGGCTACTGCTCCCCTGCCGCGCGTAGTCCGGTGGAGATGCATTCAGGCCCGGGAAACCGTGGTTTCCCGGGCCTGTTCTCGTAGCGGGGGCAGGATTTGAACCTACGACCTCTGGGTTATGAGCCCAGCGAGCTACCGAACTGCTCCACCCCGCGTTGCAGGATCCACGCTACGGCATGGCCCGTCCCGGAGCCAAATCGGCACTCGCAGCGAACTCACAGCGCGTACGCAGGGACCTCCCGGGTTCGCTCTGCACGATCGAGTCATGTCGGCGATCGCCGCCGAACCCCGACCCGAGGAGAGCGCCCATGGCCCGCATCCCCCGCCGGAACAGCCCCGAGCACCGGTACCGCATTCCACACCCGCTCGCCGCCTCCGTGCGGCAGCAGGGCGACGGCCCCACGTTCGAGGGGCGGCCGCTCGACCGTCCGGACGAGGAGATCGTCGACCAGGGCGCGGCCTTCGACGCCGCCACGCTGATCACCCGTCGCCGAGTGCTGACGGTGATGGGCATCGGCGCCGGCGCCGCGGCGCTGGCGGCGTGCTCGTCGGGCGGCTCCGCCACCACGTCGCCCACCACCGGCGCCGCCACCGCGGCAAGCGGAACCGCCGGAGCACAGTCGGCCACGACCACCGCCACCGCCGAGATCCCGGAGGAGACCAACGGCCCCTACCCTGCCGACGGCACCCAGGGCGTCAACGTCCTCGAGGAGTCGGGCATCGTGCGCTCCGACATCACCTCCAGCCTCGACGGCGGGACCACCGTCGACGGCGTTCCGCTGTCGTTCACGTTCACGGTCACCGACATGGCGGGCGGCGACGTCCCCTTCGAGGGTGTCGCCGTGTACGTCTGGCAGTGCGACGCGCAGGGCCGCTACTCGATGTACTCCGAGGGCGTGGAGGACGAGACCTACCTGCGCGGCGTCCAGGTGACCGACGCCGACGGCACCGCGACCTTTTCGACGATCGTTCCCGCCTGCTATGCGGGCCGGTGGCCGCACATGCACTTCGAGATCTACCCCGACCTCGACTCCGCGACCGACGTCTCGAACGCCATCGCCACCTCGCAGGTCGCCTTCCCGCAGGACGTGCTCGACGCGGTCTACGGCCGCGACGCGTACTCCGGGTCGACGCAGAACCTCACGCAGCTGGGCGGCATCGACAACGACAACGTCTTCGGTGACGGCCACGACCTGCAGATGGGCACCTTCACCGGCGACGCCGACACGGGCTACGTCGGTTCGCTGGCCGTGGCCGTGGACACCACCACCGAGCCCACGATGAGCGCGCAGGCCCCCGGCGGCGGGCAGGGCGGCCCGGGCACGCCCCCGGACGGCGCCGGGC
>CAZDSL010000147.1:0-2437 GCA_964507655.1 uncultured Mycobacteriaceae bacterium
CTTGTAATCGGGCGGTTGAGGGTTCAAGTCCCTTCTCCAGCTCCATGGATGCCGGTGGCCGGGCTGTTGTGGGGTCGCCGGCAATTCGCCGGCCTGCTGCTTGCGGGCCTGCTGTTCGCGGGCCTGCTGCTCGCGGGGATCCGCGAGCCTGTCTGCAGTTCGCGAGCGGCTTCGCAGTCCGCGAGCCGATCTGCGGTTCGAGCGCCGTTTCCCGGGGGTGATTCGGCGGATCGGCTCGCGGATGGGCAAAGCGGCTCGCGGATGGGCAAAGCGGCTCGCGAAATGGCCGGCCCGAGCGCCTCGCAGCCGGCCCACGCGCCTCGCAGCCGGCCCACGCGCCTCGCAGCCGGCCCACGCGCCTCGCAGCCGGCCCGAGCGGCTCGCGGATGGGCAATGCGGCTCGCGAACCCTCCCGCCGCGGCCCCCCGGCTGTGTACAGTCGCTGTGGTAAGGCTTACCTCATCCGTCGTGTCCGGGCCCGGGCGCGACGGGTGACGACGGAAGAGGTGCCCGTGGCGGGACGGCAGGTCCAGACGTTCGAGATGACGGTGCGGAGCACCCGATGGCTCACCCCCCACTTGGTGCGGGTGGTGTTCGGGGGCCCCGGATTCACGCCCAACGGCTTCACCGATGCGTACGTCAAGCTCGACTTCGGCACCGCCGACGCCCCGCTGCTGCGCACGTACACGGTGCGCGGCCACGACCCGCAGCGCGACGAGATCGCCATCGACTTCGTGGTGCACGGCGACGAGGGCGTGGCAGGCCCCTGGGCGGCGCGGGCGGAGCCGGGCGAGCGGCTGCGTCTGCGAGGCCCGGGCGGGGCCTACGCGCCCGACCCGTCGGCCGCGTGGCACCTGCTGGCGGGCGACGAGTCCGCGCTGCCGGCCGTCGCCTCGGCGCTCGCGGCGCTCCCCGCGGACGCGGCGGGCCACGCCGTGCTGGAGGTGGGTGGACTCGAGGACGAGGTGGCGCTGGAGGCTCCCGCGGGCATCACGGTGCAGTGGCTGCACCGCGGCGCGGCGGAACCGGGATCGCTGCTGGTCGACGCCGTGCGCGCGGTGCCGTGGCGCGACGGCGTACCGCACGTGTTCGTGCACGGCGAGGCGCAGGCCGTGATGAAGGGCATCCGGCCGTACGTGCGTGCCGAGCGCGGCGTGCCGCCCGCCCGCGCCTCCATCTCGGGCTACTGGCGCCGCGGGCGCACCGAGGAGGGTTTCCGCACGTGGAAGCGCGAGCTGGCGGACGCGGAGGCGACGGCCCGCGCGTGAGGCCGGGCCGGCCCGCCGCGGTGGAGGAGCCGCGCGAGCCGGCGGCGGGTCAGGTCAGGACGGGTCGACGTGCTTGGCCAGGTACAGCGGCTCGCCCAGCTGCTGGATGAGGTCGAGCTGCTTGTCGAGGTAGTCGATGTGCTCCTCCTCGTCCTCGAGGATCACCTCGAACACGCGCGCGGAGGTCACGTCGCCCACCGAGCGCATGTACTCGATGCCGCGGCGGAGGCGGTCGACGGCGGCGACCTCGACCTGCTTGTCGGCCTCGAACATCTCGGTGACCGTCTGCCCGATCGCGATGACGCCCAGGCGCTGGTAGTTGGGCAGGCCGTCGAGGAAAAGGATGCGGTCGGTGAGGATCTCCGCGTGCTTCATCTCGTCGATCGACTCGGCACGGGTGTGGTCGGCCAGCACCTTCCAGCCGCGGTCCTCCTGCATCTTGGAGTGCAGGAAATACTGATTGATCGCGGTGAGCTCGGCGGTGAGCTGCTCATTCAGGAATTCGATGACCTGCTTGTCGCCCTGCATCGCGGCCTCCTCGTAGGTTCGGGTGACACGTGGCGCGGGCGCGGCGGAGTGCGGCCCGCGGCACGGTGCGTCTAGAACACTACAAGCATCGGCGGGGCTGCGGGAGCGGGAACGGAGGCCGGGACGTGCGGCGTGGCGAGGGGCGTCAGCCGGCGATGCGCAGGGGCGCGGAGGCGTCGTCCGCGGGCGCTGCGGCCAGGCGTGCGGCCGGGGCCGGTGCGGCCGGAAGGCGGGGTGAGGATGCGGCGGGCAGGCAGTGGGCGGGGGCGGCCTCGGCACACGCGGGGGCGGGGGACTGCTCGGCCGCGTTGGCGCGCAGCAGCGCCTGGATCTTCTTGACGCATGCGCCGCAGTCGCCGCCGGCGCCGCAGCTGCGCCCGATCTTGTTCACCGACGTGTGCCCGCAGGCGATCTGCGAGTTGATGTCCTCGTCCGTGAAGGCACGGCACATGCACACGTACATCGGTTTCCTCCACGGTCGCATCGGAGCCGGCGCCCGCCGCGCGGGCCGGATTGCCGGACAGGTTCAGGTTAGCCTGCCCATACTTTAACAAGTATGCGGCGAAATCCGATGTGAGCCGGGTCTCATTCCCGGTGTGCGGGAGGCCGGGCCGTCGGCGCGGGGTACGGGATCGAGGGGC
>CAZDSL010000147.1:2537-7389 GCA_964507655.1 uncultured Mycobacteriaceae bacterium
GGCGGCACTCAGCGCGGGTCGTGCTCGATCTGCGTGTAGGCGACGTCGCGGCCCGGTCGCCGCCGGCGGCCGCCGGGGATGCGCCCCACGAGCTCGCTCAGCGGCTCCACCGCGGCGTTGAGCGTGACCACGGCCTCCTGCAGGCGCTCGATGGTCTCGCCGAGCGCGACGAGCTGGTCGAGGGTGCCGCCGTCGGCGGTGAGTTTGTCGATGAAGCCCTGCTCGGCGAGCAGCCGCTCGGCCAGCCCCTCGGGGCCCAGGATGCGGTCGAGGATGCCGCCCGGCGCGGTGATGCGGTCGAGCGCGCCGCCGTCGGAGAGGACGCGGTCGATGGGGCCGCCCTGCTCGACGAGGTGGTCGAGGCCGCCGCCCTCCTGCAGGAAGCGGTCGACGGGGCTGCCGGGGCGGGCGAGCCGCTGGATGGGGCCCTCGTCGTCGAGGATGCGGTCGAGCGCGCCGCCGGGCGCCATGGCCTGGCCGAGGGGGCGGTCGTCCGCCGTCACCTCGGCCAGCCGCTGCAGCAGGGCGATGGGGCCGTTGGGGTCGGTGAGCAGCTTGTTGATCTGCTCGGCCAGGCCGCCCGGGCCGACTACTGAGGAGAGCTGGTCGAGGTAGCCGCCGGGCCGGCGCAGCGGCCCGTCGGGTGCCACCAGCTGCCCCATCCCCAGGGTGGCCTGCGTGGCGGCGACGGCGACCTTCGCCGGCAGCGTGATGACGTCCATGATCCCCATGGGTGAACACTAACCGAGCGCGCCGGGGCGGGGCAGGCCCCGCACGTCCCGGCGGCCGTCGCCGCGCAAGCCGGGGCGTCAGGCGGACGCGACGGCCGCACCGTGGCCCTGCGCGCGCAGGGCGGCGCGGATGCGCTCGGCGGCGTCGTCCATCTCGGCGGCGGGGGTGTCCGGGTCGGCCAGCGACAGGTCGAAGCCCGACATGTCCGCGGCCGGGAACACGTGCAGATGCAGGTGCGGCACCTCGAAGCCGGCGATGAGCATGCCGGCCCGCGGCGAGTCGAAGGCGGCGCACACGGCCTTGCCGATGTGCTGCGCCACCTCGTTGCAGTGGGCGAACAGCGCGGGGTCGACGTCCTGCCACCCGTCCACCTCCTCGCGCGGGACCACCAGCGTGTGCCCCTTCGCGACGGGGGCGATGGTGAGGAAGGCGACGACGGTATCGTCCGCCCACACGAAGCGGCCCGGTAGCTCGCCGGCGATGATCTTGCTGAATACGGATGCCATGGCTAGAGCATCGCCGACGGCGCGCCGGGCCGCCACCACCGCCCGGCCCGGCGGTGCGGGCGTGCGCGGCGCAGGCCATTAGGCTGTGCCGCGTGCGCGTACTCGTGATCGGCTCCGGAGCCCGTGAACATGCCCTCGTCTCGGCGCTGGCCGGCGACCCGTCCGTCGAGGCGCTGGTGTGCGCCCCCGGCAACGCGGGGATCGCCGCGCAGGCCGAGGTGCGCCCCGTCGACGCCGCCTCCGGAGAGGCCGTGGTGGCGCTGGCCCGCGAGACGTCCGCCGACCTCGTCGTCATCGGCCCCGAGGTGCCGTTGGTGCTGGGGGTGGCCGACGCGGTGCGCGCCGCGGGGATCGCGTGCTTCGGCCCGTCGGCCGAGGCCGCCCGCATCGAGGGCTCCAAGGCGTTCGCCAAGGACGTGATGGCCGCCGCCGGCGTGCGCACGGCGCGCGCCGAGGCCGTCTCCGGCCCCGCGGAGCTCGACGCCGCGCTCGACCGCTTCGGCCCCACCTGGGTGGTCAAGGACGACGGCCTGGCCGCGGGCAAGGGCGTCGTCGTCACCGCCGACCGCGCGGAGGCCCGCGCCCACGCCCTGGCCGTGCTCGACGCCGGGCACCCGGTGCTGCTCGAGACTTTCCTGCCCGGTCCCGAGGTGTCGCTGTTCTGCCTGGTGCACGGCACCACCGTGGTGCCGCTGCTGCCGGCGCAGGACCATAAGCGCGCCGGCGACGGCGACGCCGGCCCCAACACCGGCGGCATGGGCGCCTACGCGCCGCTGCCGTGGCTGCCGCAGGAGATGACGCAGCGCATCGTCGACGAGGTCGTCGTGCCGGTGGCGGCCGAGATGGCCGCCCGCGGCTGCGCCTACACCGGCCTGCTCTACGCGGGCCTGGCGATCGGTCCAGACGGGCCCGCCGTGGTGGAGTTCAACTGCCGCTTCGGCGACCCGGAAACCCAGGCCGTGCTGCCGCTGCTGCGCTCCCCCCTCGGCGGCCTGCTCATGGCCGCGGCCGACGGCACGCTCGCCGCGCAGCCCCCGCTGGAGTGGCGCGACGGCGCGGCCGTCACGGTGGTGCTCGCCGCGCACAACTACCCGGGGACGCCCCGCACGGGCGACGTGATCGGCGGCCCCGGCCTCACCGAGGGGCCCGAGGGCACCGCGGTGCTGCACGCGGGCACGGCGCGCGACCCCGAGGGGCGGCTGGTCTCGGCGGGCGGCCGCGTGCTCAACGTGGTGGGGGTGGGCGACGATCTGGCCGCCGCCCGCGCCGCCGCCTACGCCCGTCTCGACGCCATCACGCTGGCCGGCGCGCACCGCCGCAGCGACATCGGCCTCGCCGCCGAGCAGGGGCGCATCGGCATCTGACGGCCCGCGTTAGGGTCGTGTCGTGGTCACTCAGTCGCGGCGCTCGGGTATCGAGCCCTTCCACGTCATGGACGTCCTCAAGGCGGCGGGCGAGCGCGCCCGCACCCATGGCGACGTGCTCAGCCTCGCCGCCGGCCAGCCGTCCACGCCCGCGCCGACGCCGGTGCTCGAGGCGGCCCGCCGCGCGCTGGGCTCGCACCTGCTCGGCTACACCGAGGCGCTGGGCATCCCCGAGCTGCGCGAGGCGATCGCCCGGTACCACTACGCGCGCTCGGGCGTGGCCGTCGACGCGGGCGACGTGGTGGTCACCACCGGCTCGTCCGGCGGGTTCACGCTGATCTTCCTCGCCGCCTTCGACGCGGGCGACACGGTGGTCATGGCGCGGCCGGGCTACCCCGCCTACCGCAACACGCTCGCCGCCCTGGGCTGCCGGGTGGTGGAGATCGACTGCGGCGCCGACACGCGCTACCAGCCCACCGTGGCGATGCTCGAGGAGCACACCCGCGCGCACGGGGCGCCGCCGAAGGGCCTCATCGTCGCCAGCCCCGCCAACCCCACCGGCACGGTCGTCGCGCCGGCGGAGCTCGCCGCGCTGGCCCGGTGGTGCGAGGAGCACGGCACGCTGCTGATCTCCGACGAGATCTACCACGGCATCGAGTTCGCGGGCCCCGGGCTGCCCGCCACGTCGTGCGCGTGGGAGACCTCGCGCGAGGCGGTGGTGATGGGGTCGGTGTCCAAGTACTTCTCGATGACGGGCTGGCGGCTGGGCTGGATGCTGGTGCCGCGCGCGCTGCACCGCGCGGTCGACAGGCTCACCGGCAACATGACGATCTGCCCGCCGGTGCTCTCGCAGGTGGCGGCCGTCGCGGCGTTCTCGCCGGAGTCGCGCGCCGAGCTCGATGCGCACGTGCGCCGGTACGCGCGCAACCGCACGCTGCTGCTCGACGGGCTGCCGTCGATCGGCATCACCGAGACGGCACCGGCCGACGGCGCCTTCTACGTGTACGCCGACATCGGCCACCTCACCGACGACTCGCTGCGGTGGTGCACCCGGGTGCTCGACGACACGGGCGTGGCGATCACGCCGGGGGTCGACTTCGACACCCGCCGCGGCGGGTCCACGGTGCGGCTGAGCTTCGCGGGCGCGGAGGAGGACATCGCCGCCGCGCTCGAGAGGCTCGGGGCGTATCTGCCCGGCCCGCACTGAACCGGTCACCCCGCCCGCACCGGATGACGCACGAGAATGCGTGGAATTCGAAGGATTGTGACACCATTACGGGCATGCCGACCGCATCGACGAGCAAGGGGGAGCAGCGGCGCCGACACCTCGTCGACGCCGCGGTGCAGCTGATGCTCGAGGGGGGGATAGGCGCCATCCGGCACCGCGCCGTGGCCGAGCGCGCCGGCGTGCCGCTGTCGGCCACCACCTACTACTTCTCCTCGATCGACGAGCTCGTCGCCAGCGCGGTGCAGCAGTGCTCGCTGCACGAGCACGAGCGCATGCAGGGCCTGGTCGACGGCATCACGGTGCGCCGCCGGGGCACCGCCGCCACGGCCGACCTGCTGGTCGACATCTTCGTGGCGCCCGGCGGCAGCGTCGACCGCCGCGCGCTCATCGCGCGCGGCGAGCGCCTGGCCGCCTCCGCCCGCTCCGAGGCCCTGCGCGAGCTGCAGCACCGCCTGGCCGGGCCGTACAGCTTCATGCTCGCCGAGGTGCTGCGCAAGTGCCGGCGCCGCGCCGGCGAGACCGCGATCACCAACATCACCGCGCTGGTCAGCGGCATCATCATGGTCGGCCTGCTCGACGCCTCCGCCGACCTGCGCACGCTCGTCCGCGAGGCGCTGCTGCCGGTGCTCGACACTTTCGCCCCGCCGCTCGACGGCGCGGGGTGCCCGCCGGGCGGCGACGGGCGCGCGGCGCCGGGCGGGGACGTGCGGGGCGCCCCGCACGATCCCGCATAATGGTGCGCGTGGCTGAATCGACGCGCACCGCATCCCCCGTCCCCGTGATCACCGACGTCCTCGCTACCCGCTACGCGAGCGACGAGCTGGTGCGCATCTGGTCGGCCGAGCAGAAGATCATCGCCGAGCGTCGCCTGTGGCTGGCCGTGCTGCGCGCGCAGGCCGACCTGGGCATCGAGGTGCCCGAGGGCGCCGTGGAGGACTACGAGCGGGTGCTCGAGCGGGTGGACCTCGCCTCGATCGCCGCGCGCGAGCGCATCACCCGGCACGACGTGAAGGCGCGCATCG
>CAZDSL010000148.1:0-7375 GCA_964507655.1 uncultured Mycobacteriaceae bacterium
GGCAAGAGGCTCGTGGTGGTGGACGATTCCATCGTCCGCGGCAACACGCAGCGGGCCCTGGTGCGCATGCTGCGCGAGGCCGGCGCGGCCGAGGTGCACGTGCGCATCGCGTCGCCGCCGGTGCGCTGGCCCTGCTTCTACGGCATCGACTTCGCCTCGCCCGCCGAGCTCATCGCCAACAACGCGGGCGGCGCCGCCTCCGCCGAGGAGGCGGCCGAGGTGGACATGGCGGGCCTCGTCGAGGGCGTGCGCCGCAGCATCGGCGCCGACTCGCTCGGCTACATCTCCACCGAGGGGATGATCGCCGCCACCGAGCAGCCGTCCTCGCGGCTGTGCGCGGCGTGTTTCGACGGGTCGTACCCCATCGCGCTGCCGGCGGAGGAATCGCTGGGCAAGAACCTGCTCGAGCCCAAGTTCGACCACGCGCCCGGATCCGCCGCCGCCGAGGTGGCCGCCAACGACAACGTCGACGCGGTGCGACGGCCCTGACCGCCCGGCCCGCCGCCTCCGGTATCGTAAGCGTGCAAGCCCGCCCGCGAGCGGGTGCTCCGGCTTGCGCGCATCATGCCCGCGGGCCGGTCCCGTGGGGCGTGACGCCGACCGTACCCCGCACACCCACGACGCCGCCCGGAGCTGCTGCCTGATGACCGAGTACCCCCAGTCCGAGGACAATCCGGAGCGGTCCGCCGCCGGCGCCTCCTACGCGGCCGCCGGCGTCGACATCGCCGCCGGGGAGCGCGCGGTGGAGCTGTTCGCGCAGCACGTCGCCAAGGCCACCCGCCCCGAGGTGGTCGGCGGCATCGGCGGGTTCGCCGGGCTGTTCGCGCTCAAGGGCGGGTACCGCGAGCCGCTGCTGGCCGCGTCCTCCGACGGAGTGGGCACCAAGATCGCCGTGGCGCAGGCCATGGACAAGCACGACACCGTGGGGCAGGACCTCGTCGCCATGGTGGTCGACGACCTGGTCGTCTGCGGCGCCGAGCCGCTGTTCCTGCAGGACTACATCGCCGTCGGCAAGGTGATCCCCGAGCGGGTGGCCGAGATCGTCGGCGGCATCGCCGACGGCTGCGCCCTCGCCGGCTGCGCGCTGCTGGGCGGCGAGACGGCCGAGCACCCGGGCCTCATGGAGCCCGGCGCGTACGACCTCTCCGCCACCGGCGTGGGCGTCGTGGAGGCCGAAGACCTGCTGGGCCCCGACCGCGTGCGCCCCGGCGACGTCGTCATCGGCATGCGCTCGTCCGGCCTGCACTCGAACGGGTACTCGCTGGCGCGCAAGGTGCTGCTCGACATCGCGCGGCTGCCCCTCGACGGCCACGTCGAGGAGTTCGGCCGCACGCTGGGCGAGGAGATGCTCGAGCCCACCCGCATCTACGCGAAGGACTGCCTGGCCCTGGCCGCCGAGACGGAGGTGCGCACCTTCTGCCACGTCACCGGCGGCGGTCTGGCCTCGAACCTGGCCCGCGTGATCCCGCAGGGGCTGGTGGCCGAGCTCGACCGCGCCTCGTGGACGCCGGCCGCCGTGTTCGCGCTCATCGCCCAGCGCGGCCGCGTGGAGCGCGCCGAGATGGAGCAGACGTTCAACATGGGCGTGGGCATGGTCGCCGTCGTGGCGCCCGAGGATGTCGACCGCGCCCTCGCGGTGCTCACGGCCCGCCACCTCGACGCCTGGGTTCTCGGCGCGGTCCGCAAGCCCGCCGACGGCGAGGCCGAGCGCGCGGTGCTCGTGGGCGATCACCCCCGGTTCTGAGCGCGGCCGCCTGCGAGGCGCGAGCCCCCTCCAGCGGGAGGGGGCTCGCTGCGTTCCGGGCGCTGTGCGTTCCCGGGGACGCCAGAGTCATTGCGCCTGCAAGGGTGCGCGGGGGCCTGTGCGCCCGCAGGGCGGCCCGGGAAGGGGGGAGGAATGCGCGAACGCCGGACGACTCCGGCCACCCGAGGGGCGTGGCTACGGGGTCATCCGGCTGGTGTTCGCGTGGCCCGCGCGCACGCACACCCGGTGCGGCACGCGGGACGCCCGGAGGCGGCGACCGTCAGCTGCGCCAGCGGTCGTCGTCGTCCCAATCGGCACCACCGTCCGCATCGGAGCGGTCGTCCTCGAGGAGATCGCCGCCCGACGCGGACGAACCCGACAGCTCCTGCTGGAGGCGGTCGAAGTCGGTCGTCGGGGAGGAGTACTTCAGCTTCCGAGCCACCTTGGTCTGCTTTGCCTTCGCCCGGCCGCGGCCCATGGCTGCCCCCTTCGTGCAATGACGGGGCGGCCTGGGGAAACGCGGCGGCCCCGTACTACTGAGTGTCTTTTCCTGCCACATACTCTAGCCTGCCCGCGCCGGAAGCGCCGCCACCGCCCACCGACGGTGTCGAATCAGACAGGCACCCCCGCGCCGCCGCGGCGTGCCGCGGGGGTGCTGATCGTGACGGGGGGAGGGGTCAGGCGCGCCCCCGCAGGCGGTCGACGGCGGCGCGACCGGCCTGGACGCGCTCCTCGTGCGGCACGGAATCGGGGTCGATGGCGGCGGCCGAGCCGCCGGCGTCGAGCCGCGCGTCCACCGGCACCGAGCGCTTGATCAGCGCCAGGGCCACCGGGCCCAGCTCGTGGTGGTCGACGACGGTGCCGACGCGGCCCACCACCCGGCCGTCGAGCGTGACCGGGGCGCCGGGGGCGGGACGGCGGTCGTCGCTGCCGTCGAGGTGCAGCAGCAGCAGGTTGCGCGGCGGCTTGCCGAGGTTGTGCACGCGGGCCACCGTCTCCTGGCCGCGGTAGCAGCCCTTGTTCAGGTGCACCGCGCCCGCAGCCTCGGGGCCGCCGATCCAGCGCACCTCGTGCGGGATGGTGCGCTCGTCCGTGTCGAGCGACAGGCGCGGCCGCAGCGACTCGGCGCGCAGGGCCTCGTAGGCCCACACGCCGGCGGGGCGGGCGCCGGCGCCGGTGAGCCGGCCCCACCAGTCGGCCAGCTGCGCGCGCGGCACGAGAAGGTCGAGCGAGCCCGCGCCCGGCCACGGCATGCGCCGCACGAACCCGCCGCCCGGCAGGGGTGCGGAGGCGTACGGGGCGTCGGGCACGGTGAGCAGCGCGGCGAGGGCGTCGTCGGGGGCGAGGGCGCCTGGCCCCAGCAGCGAGAGCACGGCGAGCTCGCGGGTGTCCGCCGGCTCGACGCGGGCCCAGAACACCATCGACGTGAGGTAGTGCAGCAGCGACGCGCCGTGCCCGGGCTCGGTGTCGAGCCAGAGCGTCTCGTCGCGGTCGGTGAGCACGAAGTGCTCCTGCACGCGGCCGGAGATGTCGAGCACCAGATCCTCCGCGCCCGCGCCGGGCGGCAACGCCTCGAGGTGCTGGCTGGTGAGCGAGTGCAGCCACGTCAGGCGCTCGGGGCCCCCGATGCGCAGGACGGGGCGGTGGGAGCGGTCGACCACGGCGAGACCGCGCGCCGCGGCGCGCTGCTCGCCGAACGGATCGCCGTAGTGCCAGGCGACGCCGCGGTCGTCCGGCGTGCCGGCGGCGGCCTCCGCGGGCGGGCCCGGCACGGGCACCGCGCCGGGCGCTGCGAGCAGGGGGCTGGGCGGTGCGGCACCGTCCTCGCCGCCGGGGGTGGGTGCTGTCTTGTCATCCGGGGCTGCGACCACGCCGCCATCCTACGTCCGATGCCGTCCGGCGCGTCGCCGCCGAGGAGCCCGGGCCCGCGCCGTCCGCCGCACTAGGCTGGCGGCATGGCTGATGCGGGTGTGAAAGGCGGTGCGGGCGCGCGGCGCGCCGACCGCGTGGTGATGACCCTCGACGGCACCGAGCACGACCCGGACGCGCCCCTGCTGCGCGCGGACGATCAGGGCGTGCTGCGCGGTGACGGCGTCTTCGAAACCCTCCTGGTGCGCGGCGGCGAGGCCTGCCTGCTCGACGCGCACCTCGAGCGGCTCGCGGCCTCGGCGCGCATGCTCGACCTGCCCAAACCCGATCTCGCCGCGTGGAGCCGCACCGCGCGGGCGGCGGCGCAGCGGTGGGGCGGCGGCGCCGACGCGATGCTGCGGCTGGTGTACACCCGGGGCCGCGAGTCGGGCGGCGGGCCCACCGCGTTCGTCACCGTCTCGCCGGTGCCGGACCGCGCCGCCCGCGTGCGCCGGGACGGCGTCGCCGTGCTCACCCTCGACCGCGGGCGCTCGGTGGACGTCGCCACATCGTCTCCGTGGGAATTGGCCGGCGCCAAGTCGCTCTCCTACGCCGCCAACATGGCCGCGCTGCGGTACGCCGAGCGCAAGGGCGCCGACGACGTCGTCTTCGTCAGCGCCGAGGGATACGTGCTGGAGGGGCCGCGGTCGACGGTGGTGATCGACCGGGGCGGCGCGCTGCTGACCCCGCCCGTGGAGCAGGGGATCCTGCCCGGCACCACCCGGCACGCGCTGTTCGAGGCGGCGCGGGCGCGCTCCATCGAGTGCGGTCACGTTCCGCTGCGGCCGGCCGATCTCATCGCCGCCGACGGCGTCTGGCTGCTCTCGTCGACCACGCTGGTGGCGACGGTGCGCACCGTCAACGGAGTGGGCATCGGCGTCTCGAAGCTCGACGGCGCCGTCAAGGAGATGATCGACGGGGCCGTGAGCGGGAGCCGGGGCGGCGGGGCCGCGCAACCGGACAAGGGCTCCGAGGGCCGGCAGCAGCCGGACAAGGCTGCAGGCGTCCGGCAGCAGCCGGACAAGGCTCCCGGCGGCCGGCAGCAGCCGGGCAATGCCCCCGGCGGCCGGCAGCAGCAGGGGAGGGGCCCCGGTACCGCACGGTGACGGGCGGGCGGTGCGGCCCCGGCCGCCGGCCGGGGCCGCACCCCGTCACGCCGGGTGCCGGCCGTGCTGCTCGGGATCCCAGCGGGCCGCGAGGATGGTCTCGAGGCGCGAGCGATGCTCGGCGGGCACGAGCCCGGGCAGCAGCACCCGCAGCATCTCGTCGACGCGCTGCTGCAGGTCCGCCCGTCGCTCGAGCACCTGCGAGAGCATGTGCACCCCGGTGAACGCCGAGACGATGAACCGGCCGAACATGGCCGGCTCGACATCGTCGCGCAGGTCGCCCTCCTCGATGGCGATCCCGGCCAGCCTGCCGGTGGCCTCGATCCAGTCGACGTAGGGACGGAAGGGGCCGTCGGCCACGCTCAGCTCGAGCGTGACGCGCACGCCGGCGCGGACGATCGGGTCTTCGATGATCTGCCGGGCCATCTCGTGGCACAGCATGACGATCTGCTCGAGGGCGGGGGCGCCGGATTCCGCGATCGCCTCGACCGCGGCGATCGACTGCCGGTGCTGGGTGGCGACGACCTCCTGCGCCAGCGCCTCTTTGGTTTTGAAGTGGAAGTACAGTGCGCCCTTCGTGGTACCCGCGGCCTCGACGACCTCGTTGAGGCTCGCGCCGTCGTAACCGAAACGCTCGAATGCCACCGCGGCGCCGCGCAGGATCAGTGCGCGGGTGGTGAAGGCGCGGGCCTGCTGGACCATCGCACCATCCCTTCATATGTGATCGTGGGGGCCGTGCCCGGGCCGGCCGGCGTCGTGTGGGGCGGGCATCCTCCGCCCGGGGCCGGGCGGCTCCACCGGGCGGGTGTCAGATGCGCCACACCCAAATTACACGCCAATGTATTATTCCGCCCGGCGGCATTCCGTGGGGCGGGCGGAAAACGCGGCGGGCACACCCCAGCGGCACCGCCTGAGGCGGTGCCGCTGGGGTGTGGCGTGCTGTGGGAGGCTGGCGGCCCGGGCGGTGAGGACGCCCCGTTTGCCGCGTCAGCCGACGTACCGGGCGAGGCGGGCCGACATGTGGGGGCGCGGTTCGCCGTCGCCGAAGGCGCGCTCCTCGACGTACGCCAGGTCGCCGCCCTCGACGATGCCGTACAGCCGGGTGGCGCCGCCGGCCTGCGGCCCCGACGCGCTGCGGATGACCACATCGGTGGCCATCTCCCAGGACGTCTGGTTGCGGGGCGCGCCGTAGAACATCTCGATCAGCCCCGAGCTGTGCGTGAGCATGCACTCGATGACGTCGTCGGGCGTGATGCGCCAGAAGCCGGACTCGCGATCGAGGGGGCGCACATAGGCGCCGTCCTCGTCGAGCAGCCACACGCGCGACTCCCAGGCCAGGAACGGGCCGCCGTCGTGGGTGACGGCGATCTGCTGGCCGAAGCGGTGGGCGCCGAGCTCCGGCGCGTCGCCCTCGCCCTCGCCGCGCCACACGCCCACCAGCGGCAGCAGCGCCAGGAGGGCGGGGTTCAGGTCGGGCCCCAGGCGGAGGTTGGCAGTGTCGGGCGGCAGCGGCAGCCCGTCGAGGCCGGGGACGTTGCGCTCGGCGGACCCGGTGGCCTGCGCGTGCGCGGCCGCGGCCGCCACGGCGCGATCGGCCGAGCCGGGTACCGGACCCGGCGGCGTGTCCGCGCCGCCCGGGGCGGGGGTGTGGCCGGACGTGTCGCCGGACCCGGGGGAATCCTCGGGGCGCGGGTCCGTCATCAGTGCTCGGGCGACTCGTTGGTGATGGCGCGCACCACCGTGTACACGGCGAAACCGGCGATCGCGATGCTGCACAGGACCAGGAGGATCAGAAAGAAGATTTCCACGCGCCCATACTATCGCCCGGCGCGCGGGCGGCGGAACCGCAGGGGCGTCACCGGGACGGGACGGCGCGCGGGGGCCGCCGGACGCACGCGAGGGGCCCGGCGCCTGATGCAGGCGCCGGGCCCCTCGACACCCCGGATGCGGCCGGGGGGGTATTTCACGCGGCGGGCGTCACGCGGCGACGGTCACCGTCGTCTCGTGCACGCCCGGGGCCTCCGGGGCCACGGCCGCGTCGCCGTTGCCGGCCGACGACAGCGCGCGGATGGTCCAGCTGCCCGGCGCGGCGAAGAACCGGAAATCGCCGGTGGCCGACGCGACGACCTCGGCGGTGAACTCGCCCGAGGCGTCGAGCAGGCGCACGAACGCGCCGCCCACGGGCTGCCCGTCTTTGCCGACCACGCGGCCGGTGATGACGGTCTCGGTCTCGGCGTCGACGCCGGCGGGCAGGGTCTGGCTCTGCACGGGTGCTCCGCACATGGTGTCCTCCTGTGTGCTCGTGACGGGGGTGCTTACGCGCCCTGCTCGATGGGGGCGCCGACGAGGGAGCCGTACTCGACCCAGCTGCCGTCGTAGTTCTTCACGTTCTTCTTGCCCAGCAGCTCCTGGAGGACGAACCAGGTGTGGCTCGAGCGCTCGCCGATGCGGCAGTAGGCGATGGTCTCCTTGGAGTCGTCGAAGCCCTTGGCCCCGTACAGCTCCGTGAGCTCCTCGTCCGACTTGAAGGTGCCGTCCTCGTTGGCGGCCTGGCTCCACGGCACGTTGAGGGCGCCGGGGACGTGGCCGCGGCCCTGCGCCTGCTCCTGCGGCAGGT
>CAZDSL010000149.1:0-7347 GCA_964507655.1 uncultured Mycobacteriaceae bacterium
CCACCCCGCGGGCCTCCAGGCCGGCGAGCTCGTCGAGCAGCACGGACGGGTCCACGACCACGCCGTTGCCGATCACGTTGCCCACGCCCGGCGTGAGGATGCCGGACGGGATCAGGTGCAGCGCGAAGTTGTCGCCGTTCGGCAGCACCACGGTGTGGCCGGCGTTGTTGCCGCCCTGGTACCGCACCACCCACTGCACTCGTCCACCGAGCAGATCGGTGGCCTTGCCCTTGCCCTCATCGCCCCACTGGGCGCCGATCAGAACGATCGCCGGCATCGTGTCTCCTACTACGTTCGGCCCGCGCCGGGCGGCGGAAGGCCGTGGTGTTCGGGTAAGCGGGTGTCGAGGGGACGGCGGCGAGTCGGTGCGCGGCGTGCATGCGCCGTACGGCCCGGCCGGCCCCGTGGCACAGCCGGTGGTTCACTTTATCCCAGCGTGCGCGCCGCCCCGGCCCCGCCACCCCCGGCGGCCGGCGGGCGGGTCGATACGATGAGACCCGTGCCGGCCGCCGAATCCACGATCCTGCTCTGCGGGGACTCCCCCGTCCCCGTCACGCTGCCCGCGGACGGCGCCGTGGCCGTCTCGGCCGTGCCCACGCGCGAGGAGCTCGCCGAGCATCTGCCGCGCGCGGAGGCCCCGCGGCGGGCGGTCGTCGTCGGCGGCGACGCCGCGCTGGCCGCGGTGCTCACCCACCTGCTGCGCTCCGAGCGCCTCGACGTCGAGGTCGCCTTCGTGCCGCCCGCGCGCACCGTCGCGGCCCGCATACTGGGGCTCGACAAGGGCGCCAAGGCGGGGCGCCGGGCGCTCGAGGGCACCGCGCACCCCACCCCGCTGATCCGTGACGACCTGGGCGTGGTGGTGGTGGGCACGGCCGAGCTCACCGGCCCGGACGGCGCGGCCCTCACCGGCGAGACGTACGTGGACGAGCACCGCCTGTTCAGCGGCGAGACGGCCGGCATCCGCATCCAGCCCACCGGGGCCGAGCCGGGCCTGCGCGCGTCGCGCCTGCGCGGGCTGCGGCCCCGCTGGGTCGTCGGGCGGGCGGCGCAGACGGGCGGCGTGGCCATCGCCGTCACCCGCGACGGCGTGCCCGAGCCCAAGCGCCTCAAGCGCTCGGCCTTCTACCGGCACTCCGCCGACTGGCTGCTGGTGCGCTGAGTGCGCGGCCGCAGCATCGCCGGCCCCCGGCCCGCCGGGCGGGTCCGCCCCAGCCCGGTGTTCCTCGCCATCGTCGCCGTCACCGTGGCGGCGGGCGTGGCCGCCTGGAACCTCGAGGGGAGCCTCACCGCCCTGCGCGTCGCCGTGTTCGTCATGGTGCTCGGCGGGTGGGTGCTCTCGCTGTGCCTGCACGAGTTCGCGCACGCGTACGTCGCGCACCGGCACGGCGAGGCCGGGGTGGCCGCGCGCGGCTACCTCACGCTCAACCCGCTCAAGTACACGCACCCGGTGCTCTCGCTGCTGCTGCCGGTGCTGTTCATCGCGCTCGGCGGCATCGGCCTGCCCGGCGGCGCGGTCTACCTGGAGACGGCGCACATGCCGCCCGCCGCGCGCCGCCGCATCGCCCTGGCCGGGCCGCTCACCAACGCCGCCCTGGCCGTGGTGCTGCTCGCGGCCGTGCGCCTGCTCGCCGGCACCGAGGCCGGCGCCCCGGGCGGCGCCACCCGCGGGGTGGTCTACGGCCTCGCCTTCCTCGGCTTCCTGCAGGTGATGGCGGCGGTGCTCAACCTGCTGCCGATCCCCGGGCTCGACGGCTATGCCGCGCTCGAGCCGCACCTGTCGCCCGGCACCCGCCGCCAGCTGGCGCAGTTCGCGCCGTTCGGCATCATCGCGGTGTTCGCGCTGCTCACGATCCGGCAGGTCAACGCCGCGTTCTTCGACCTCATCTACGCGATCTACGAGGTCTCGGGCGTGCCGCGGGCGTTCTCGATGATCGGCTACCTGCTGTTCCGGTTCTGGACCTGACGCCGACCGCCCGAACCGCACCGTCGGCCGTGCGGCCCGCCGTAGGCTGACGGATATGAGTCCTGTGCGCGGTCCGCGGCGCCGCGGCACGCTCCGTGCGGTGGCCGCGGCCGTGGTGGCGGCCGTCGTGCTGGGCGGCGCGGTGGGCCTGGGGCTCAGCGAGTGGGACCAGTACCGCCATCCCGCCCCCGCCGCTCCGCCGCCCGCGGCCACCGCCCCCGTGGTGGGGCAGGCCGGCGAGGCGGCCGTGGCCCTGGGCGGCCCGGCGCCCGCGCTGCCGCCGGAGGCGACGGTCGAGGAGGTCGCCGCCGCCGTCATCCCCGCCACCGTCACGGTGTGGACCGACATCCCCAGCGGCGTCGCCGGCCTGCAGACCCGCGGCGCGGGCACCGGCATCCTGCTCACGCCCGACGGCATCGTCCTCACCAACAACCACGTCATCTCCGGCGCGGCCTCGGTCACCGTCACCCGGCCCTACGGCGGCGAGGACTTCGACGCGCAGGTGCTCGGCTACGACCGCACCCGCGACATAGCCCTCCTGCAGCTCACCGGCCCCGGTGGCGCGCCCCCGTCCGGGCTGCCCGCCGCCGCCCTGGGCGAGTCGGTCTCGCTGCGCCTGGGCCAGCAGGTGGTGGCCGTCGGCAACGCGGGCGGCACCGGCTCGCTCATCACCTCGCCCGGCACCGTCACGGGGTTCGACCAGTCGATCCGCGCCACCGACACCGACGGCTCGGCCGAGGACCTCGACGGCGTGGTGCAGATCGCGGCCGACATCAACCCCGGCGACTCGGGCGGCCCGCTCGCCGACATGACCGGCCACGTGGTGGCCGTGAACACCGCCAAGTCCGAGTCGGCCGAGGCGCAGGCCGCGGGCGGGCGCGGCTACGCGGTGCCGATGGAGGACGCGCTGCGGGTGGCGCGCGTGGTGCTCTCCGGCGGCCCCGACCCGGCCGGCTCGGTGCACGTGGGCCCCACCGCGCAGCTGGGGGTGCGGGTGCGCACGCGCGCCTCGACGCTGCCGCCGCGCGGGGCCCAGGTGGTGGAGGTGGTGCCGGGCAGCGCCGCGGCGGGCACCGCGCTGGCGCCCGGCGACGTCATCACCGCCGTGGACGGGCGGCCCGTCGACGGCGCCGACGCGCTCACCGGCGTGATCGACCGGCACGCCCCCGGCGACGTGCTGCACCTCGAGTGGGTGGACGCCTCGGGGGCGGTGGTGGCGGCCCCCGTCACGCTCGACGCGGGCCTGCCCCGCTGACGCCGCCGGATCCCCCGCCGCCGGCCCCGGGCGCGCCGGCCACCGCCTCGGGGCAGTCGGTGCCGTGGTGGCCGCGGTGCTCGCCGCGCGCGGAGGCGTGGTCCACCTGCAGCGTGGTGTGGGTGATGCCGAACCGCTCGCGCAGCACGTCCTCCAGGCCCGCCCGCACCCGGTGGCAGGGGGCGTCGTCGGCCACCAGCACATGCGCCGACAGCGACGGGAAGCCCGACGTCACCTCCCACACGTGCAGCTCGTGCACCTCGGCGACGCGCGGGTCGGCGGCCATGATGCGGCCGATCTCCTCCGGATCGACCCCGCGCGGCGCCGCCTCGAGCACCACGCGGCCGCCCTCGCGCACCAGCGCATAGCCGGCCTTGCACATCAGCGCCGCCACCAGCAGCGATGCGACGGCGTCGGCGCGCACCCAGCCGGTGAGGAGGATGATCACGCCGGCCACTGCCGTGCCGATGAAGGCGTACAGGTCGGTGAGGATGTGCTGGAAGCTGCCCTCGACGTTGAGGCTGCGGCGGTCGGCCCGGCTCAGCGCCCAGGTGGCCAGCAGGTTGACGGCGACGCCGATGAGCGCCACCACCACCATGGCCCCGCCCTCGACGTGGGGCGGGTCGATCAGCCGCAGCACCGAGAGCACCGCGAAGAAGGCGGCGAGCAGCAGCAGGGTGGCGCCGTTGACCAGCGCGGAGACGATCTCGACGCGCTTGAGCCCGAAGGTGTAGGGGCCGCGCGCGGGGCGCGCCGCCAGCGCCATCGCCCCCAGCGAGAGGCCGATGGCGGCGGCGTCGGAGACCATGTGGCCGGCGTCGGCGAGCAGCGCCAGCGACCCGGTGAGCAGGCCGACCACGACCTCGCCCGCCATGAGCCCCAGGATCAGCAGCAAGGCCAGCCACAGGTAGCGCCGGTCGGCGTCGGCGGAAAGGCCGTGCGCGTGCGCGTGGTGGTCGTGGGACATGCCCCGATCGTATGCGCATTCATGCATATGTCAATGCCCGATCCCGCCGATTCCCCCGTTCAGGCTGTGGCGGGCCCCGCATTGTTATACCTTTGTGATCGCGGTCGGCGCCCCTGGGCGCCGGCGATCCTCCGTGTCGGGGCGGGGGGTCACCGCACCGGCAGCATCTCCGCACGATCCACCAGCTCGCACACCACCGGCACCAGCACGCACGGGGTCGCCGCGCGTCCCCCGCCCCGCACAGATCGGAACTCACCGTGGCCCGTCATCGCGCAGTCCGCCCGCACCGTCTCTCCACCGGCCTCCGCCGCGCCGTCATCGGCACGGCCGTCACCGCCACCGCCCTCGTCGGCCCGGCCACCGCCGCGCTCGCCGCGCCCGCCACCGGCTCGGCCTCCGTCGACGGCTCGCTCGGCTCCCTCGGGTCGGGCTCGTCCTCCGGCAGCTCCGGCTCGCTCGGCTCCGGCAGCGGCTCGCTCGGGTCGGGCAGCCTCTCCGAGGGCGCCGGCGCCCTGCCCATCCCCAGCCCGCGCGGCGTGGTGGCGCTGGGCGTGGCCATGACGCAGGCCGGCAAGCCCTACGAGTGGGGCGCCGAGGGGCCGAACAGCTACGACTGCTCGGGCCTCGTGTGGTGGGCGTACCGCCAGCTGGGCATCGACATCGGCCGCACCACCTACGACCAGATCTACGACGGCGTCGACGTGCCGCTGAACAACATCCAGCCCGGCGACCTCATCATCTTCCGCAGCGACAACTCGCACGTCGGCATCTACGCGGGCTTCGGCCAGGTGTGGAACGCCTACGACTACGGCGTGCCGATCGGCCTCACCGCGCTGGCCGACGAGCCGCCCATCAACATCGTGCGCCGCATCTACTGAGCGGCGGCCCCGCCGCCGGGCCCGGCGGCGGGGCGTCGCCTCACTCGATCTCGAGCCCCGCGACCTTCGCGAACGCCTCGAGCTGATCCAGGTACTCCTCCAGCGAGCCGTGCCGCACGGTGAGGTTGATCCGGGTGGCGCCCGCCGCCTCGGCCGTGCCGAGCACCTCGGCCACCCGGCCCGGTGCGGCGAGGGCGTCCAGGCGCTCGTTCGGCGAGAACACCACGTCGAAGCCCTCCGGCAGGTCGTGCCGGTCGAGCATCGCGCGCATGCGCGCCGGGTCGGGCCCGCGGAACGCCTGCGGCGCCGGCGCCCAGCCGTCGGCCAGCGTCACCGCCCGCCGCAGGGCGCGCTCGCTGTGCCCGCCGATCCACATCGGCACGTGCGACTGCGCGGCGTGCGGGTCCACCACCATGTCCCGGAACGAGAAGTACGGCCCCTCGTACGAGACGATCCGGCCCGACAGCGCCGCCCGCATCGCCTTGAGTGCGTCGTCGGCGCGCGGCCCACGGTCCTCGAACGGCTTGCCCAGCAGGTCGAACTCCTCCTTGAGGTTCCCCACGCCGAAGCCGAGGATCAGCCGCCCGTCGCTGAGGTGGTCGAGCGTGCCGTACCGCTTGGCGATCTCCAGCGGGTGGTAGAAGGGCAGCACCAGCACGTACGGCAGGAACCGCAGCCGGCGCGTGAGCCCCGCCAGGAACGAGAACGTCGCCAGCGGGTCGTAGAAGCACTCTCCGCGCGGCAGCCCCGGCGGCACCGCCACATGGTCGGGGCACGTCATGTACTCGAAGCCGAGGCGGTCGGCCGCCTGCGCCACGCGGATGATCTCGGCGGTGCCGGCCTCGGCCTCCCACGCGGGCCGCTTGCCCGAGAGCGCCAGGATCGGCGAGCTGATCCCCACCTTCATGCCGTCACCCCGCTCCCCCGCACGCTGCGCTGCAGCCGGATCAGCGGATCGTCGTCGCCGTGGCCGCCCGACGGCCCGGGCCCCTCCTTGGCGATCATCCGGCCGGCGTCCGAGCGGGTCCACTCGCGGGCCGCCCACCGCTCGGCGATCGCCCAGCGGCCGTCCCGGTGCTCCATGCGGTCGATGAACCGCACGCCGCTGGTGAAGTTGGCGCGCGGATCGTCGGCGGGCTCGCCCCAGTGCACGGAGGTGCCGTACGTCTCGCTGATCGCCACGTCGCCGCACAGCTCCACCAGGTGGTTGCCGACGATGTGCATCGTGCCGCCGCCGCGGCGCGCCCTGCTCCGCAGCAGCGGCTCGACCCAGGCGATGTACTCGTCCACGCCGCCGGTGAAGCCGGTGTGGTGGTCGACGGCGTCGGGGTGGTAGGCCGCGCGGACCAGCTCGAAGTCGAGCCGGTCGATGCCGCGGCAGTACCGCAGCACCACCTCGTGGATTGCCCTGCGGTCAGCGCATTCGCTGCGTTGCGTTTCCATATCGCCCGACGCTAGGCACGCGGGCGCCGCACCGCCGCCTGCGCGTCCTGCTGTGCGAGAGGCCACAGCGGCGGGCGTGACAACAATTCACCGCAACTCACGGGTGAGATGGCCGGATCCGGCCATCTCACCCGTGAGTTGCGGTAGATCCGTGTCATCGGCGCCCGCCGTGACGCGTTCGCTCCGTTCCACCCGGGCCGGACGGTGGTGTTCGACCATCCGACGGCCAAGGAATGGAGCACTCCTGTCACCCGGCCCGGCGCAGCCCTTGTCACCCGGCCCGGCGCAGCAGGTACACGTCCATCACCCAGCCGCGGGCGGCCCTCGCGCGGGCGCGGGCGGCGCGGATCGCGGGCAGCACCTCCGCCAGCGGCCCCGCCACCAGCTCCTCGTCGCCGGTGCCGAGGTTCGCGCCCCAGAAGATCTCCCACTCCCCCGGCAGCCCGGCGCAGGCCAGGGCGCCGTCGAGCATCACCACCAGGTCGGTGGCGCCGCCGGCGGCGTCGGCGGCGAGCCGCCGGCCGGTGGTGATGAGCACGGCGCCGCCGATCCGGTTGAGCACCAGTCGGTGCCGCGCGGCCAGCAGTGTCACGCTGCTGATGCCCGGCACCACGCAGAAGTCCGCGACGGCGCCACGCCCGCGCACCTGCTCGAGCACGCGCACCGCCGAGTCGTACAGCGCCGGATCGCCCCACACGGGCACCGCGCACGTGCCGCCGCGCGGCAGCGCCTCGGCGAGTGCATCGGCCCAGGCGTCGGCGCGGGCCGCATGCCAGGTGCGCACCGCGGCGTCGTACTCGGCGTCGCCGCGGGGGGTGCGGTCGCGCGGCGGGTCGGCCAC
>CAZDSL010000150.1:0-7311 GCA_964507655.1 uncultured Mycobacteriaceae bacterium
GGGCGGGCCGGCGTGCGCACGGCGGATGCCGAACGCGGCGCCGCCGCGGGCGGAGGGGGCGGCGCCGCTGGTGACGCTGGGCGCGGCGGTGCCGGACGGCGAGCTGGACCCGACGCGGCTGGAGTACCTGGCCGCCATCGGCCGCCCCGTGCGCATCGGCCCCGCCCGCACGCTGCTGCTGTGCGACCTCGACGAGTGGACCGCCGAGCAGGTGGTGCGGGTGCTGGCGCCGATGGGCTTCGTCTTCGACGCGGACGCGCCTTTGGTGCGCGAGCTTGCGCTCAGCTGTGCACGACCATCACCGGGCAGCGCGACGAGCGCAGCACCTTGATCGAGGTGGAGCCCAGCATGAGCCCGGCGAACCCGCCGCGGCCGCGGCTGCCCACCACCACCAGCTGCGCGCCCTCGGCGTGGTCGAGGATCGCCGCGTCGGGGCGGTCGAGCACCACCACGTGCTCGATGTTGAGGTCGGGGTGCTCGGCGCCGTAGCCGGCGAGCTGCTCGGAGAGCACCGCGTCCGCCACCGCGGCCTCGTCGAACAGGCCGCGCACCTGCGCGATGGGATCCATCGTGCTCAGCGGCACATCGCTCCAGGCGTGCACCGCGACGAGCGTGGCGCCGCGCAGCGAGGCCTCCCGCACGGCGGCTGCCACGGCCTTGGCTGAGTTCTCGGAGCCGTCGACGCCCACCACCACCGGGCCGGTGACGGGCGCGGGCCCGCCGTCCTCCGGGCCGCGCACCACGACCACCGGGCACGAGGCGTGCCGCGCGACGAGCGAGCTGACCGAGCCCATGAACGCGCTCGCCAGCCCGCTGAGGCCGCGGGTGCCCACCACGATGACCTGCGCGTCCTCGGACAGGCCGAGCAGCGCCGGCCCGGTGGCCTCGAGCTTGACCACCGACTCGATGTGCAGGTGCGGGGCCACCTCCCGGGCGATCGCGGCGGCCTCGCCCACCACGCGGCGGCCGTCGTCCTCGAGGGCGGTGAAGAAGTCCTGCGGGAGCTGCCCGCCCATGCCGTAGGCCACCGGGGCGCTCACCGCGGTGGCGATGAGCAGGGGTGCCTCACGCAGCGCCGCATGGTGCGCCGCCCAGCGCACCGCGCGCTTGGCGTGGTCGGATCCGTCGGTGCCGACGACGACGGGCTTGCCTGCTGCCATGGTGACTCCTCACACGACCGTGCCGGGGCACAGGGTTGCGGCCGCCCGGTGTGCGCGGCCGCGGCGGCTGCGATGCCGCCGTGACGATTCAATCAGCCTGCGGCGCAGACGGCTAGCAGTTCGCCGGGCATTTCCTGTGCCGTGCGGCACGGGTGCGCACCTGGCCCCGCGGGCCCGGGCCGGTCACCCCACGGCCGCGGCGGCGCGCCCCGCGCCGCGCGCGTTGAGCGGGGCCAGCAGCTCGAGCGTGCGCAGCCACGCGGTGCGGTCGGCGGCCTGCGAGACGACGATGAGCTCGTCGGCGTCGGCCTCCACCGCGAACCGGTCGAGCTGGGCGATGACATCGTCGGCGGTGCCCACCGCGGAGTGCTTCGCCATGCCCGCCACCTGGGCGCCGGCAGGCGACTCGAGCAGCGCGTCGAGCTCCTCGTCGGTGAACCGCCGCCCGCGGGCCCGGCCGCGGCCCACGAAGGACGCGACGCGCCGGCGCAGCGCGTCGTGGTGCAGGCGGCGGGCCTCGTCGGCGTCGTCGGCGGCGACGACGTTGACGGCGGCGAGCACGTGCGGGCGGTCGAGCTGCTCGGACGGCGTGAACTCGTCGCGGTAGACGCGGACGGCCTGGTGCAGGGCGGCGGGCGCGAAGTGCGAGGCGAACGCGTACGGCAGGCCGAGGGCGGCGGCGAGGTGGGCGCCGAACAGCGACGAGCCCAGGATGTACAGCGGCACGCCGGTGCCCTTGCCGGGCGTCGCCTCCACGCCGTCGATGCGGCTCTGCGCGGAAAGGTAGCCCTGCAGCTCGAGCACGTCCTGGGGGAAGCGGTCGGCGGAGGCCGGGTCGCGCCGCATCGCGACCATCGTCTGCTGATCGGTGCCGGGCGCGCGGCCCAGCCCCAGCTCGATGCGCCCCGGATGGAACGAGGCGAGCGTGCCGAACTGCTCGGCGATCACCAGCGGCGAGTGGTTGGGCAGCATGACGCCGCCGGAGCCGAGCGTGATGGTCGACGTGGCGGCGGCGACCTGCCCGATGAGCACGGCGGTGGCCGACGAGGCGATGGTGGGCATGTTGTGGTGCTCGGCGTACCAGATGCGCCGGTAGCCCCAGCGTTCCGCGTGCTGCGCCATCGTGACGCTGGCGCGCAGGCTGTCGGCGGTGGTCTCGCCGCGCACCACCTGCGCCAGATCGAGGATGGACAGCGGATACGGCATGGTGCGGCCTTTCGTCGGGGAACGGCGCGCGGTCCCGCCCCGCGCGCTCCTCCCGCACAACACGCGGGGGCGCACCGGTGTTCCCGCGCAGCCGATTCCGGCAGCCGATTCCGGCGGCGGGTTCCGGCGGCGGGTTCCGGGGACGGCCCTACCGGGGCATCCGCCGCCACACGACGGCCGGCACCAGCCGGGCCACCGCGAACACGGCGCGCAGGCGGCCGGGGATCCACACCGTGCGGCGGCGGCGCGCGAGCGCGTGCACCACGGCGTCGGCCACCTCGCCGGGCGTGCTGGACATGGGCGCGGGGCGCACGCCCGACTCCATCAGCCCCGCCGTCATGGAGCCCACGACGAATCCGGGGCGCGCCAGCAGCAGGTGCACACCCGACCCGGCGAGGGCGTCGGACAGGCCCGAGGCGAACCCGTCGAGTCCCGCCTTGGCCGCGCCGTACACGTAGTTGGCGCGCCGCACCCGCACGCCGGCCACCGACGAGAAGACGACGACTGAGCCGCGGCCGCCGGGCCCGCGCCCGTGCGCGGGCGCCTCCTTGAGCAGCGGCACGAGCCCGGTGAGCACGGAGACCTGCGCGACGAAGTCGGTGTGCAGGATCGCCGTCGCGTGCGCCGCGTCGCGCTCGGCCCGCTGCTGGTCGCCCAGGATGCCGAACGCGAGCACCGTCACCGCCGGGGCGCCGAGCTCCGCGACGAGGCCGGAGAGGAACGGGCCGTGCGACGCGAGGTCGTCGGCATCGAACTCGCGCACCAGCACCTCGCCCGCGCCCACCTCGCGCAGCGCCCGCGCCGCGCGCTCGAGCTGTGCGGCGCGGGCGGGCTCGGCGGTGCGGCGCGCCGCGAGCACGAAGGTGCGCGGGTCGGCGGCGGTGGCGGCGGCGAGCCGGAGCGCCACGGCGGTGCCGATG
This sequence comes from uncultured Mycobacteriaceae bacterium, assembly GCA_964507655.1. Classification (GTDB taxonomy): domain Bacteria; phylum Actinomycetota; class Actinomycetes; order Mycobacteriales; family Mycobacteriaceae; genus Tomitella. The sequence goes on from CAZDSL010000150.1 coordinate 3,287, forward strand.
TCGCTGGCCCCTCCGAGCAGCAGGATGGGGCCGGGCCTGGGTACCGGAGCGATGCTGGGCATCGCATCAGTGTGCCCGATCGGTGCCGGCCGCTGCGGGGGGTGGGCGGCGATGAATCCGCGGCCGACCGCCGGTCCATACCCTGACCGGCCGACGCGTGCCGGGGCTCCGGGGGCCGCGGTCCCCGGAGCCGATCATGAATCAGGAGAACCCATGCGCACTGTGATCGCGACCGCCTTCCTCTCCCTGGACGGCGTGGTGGAGGCGCCGGGAGGGGAACCCGGCTACCGCAATTCGGGCTGGACGTTCGAGGGCATCGAGTTCGACCCGGAGGCCTACCGGATCAAGGGCGACGAGCAGGCGGAGGCGGCGGCGCTGATGCTCGGCCGCGTCAGCTACGAGGCGTTCGCCCCGGTGTGGCCCGGGATGACCGAGGAATTCGCCGCCTACAACGCCATGCCGAAGATGGTGGTCTCGACGACGATGCGCGACGCCGACCTGACCCCGGGCTGGGGCGAGACCACGATCCTTCGCTCGCTCGAGGACGTGGCCCGCGTCAAGGAGGGCGACGGCGGCCCGATCATCATCAACGGCAGCGCCACCCTGGTGCGCGGCCTCACCGACGCCGGGCTGATCGACCGCTACCACCTGCTGGTGTTCCCGGTGCTGCTCGGCGCGGGCAAGCGGTACTTCAGCACCGCGGACAAGGATGCCCAGCGGCTGGACCTGGTCGACAGCGCCCGGTACGCCAACGGCATCCAGAAGCTCGTCTACACCGTCCGGCACTGACGATCCGCCCGGGACCGGTCGGCTACGGTCCTTGCATGCCCACCGGACCCGCACACTTCGACCAGCGCGCCCTGGACTTCCTCGCCGACCGTCACCTGGCCACGCTGGCCACACTGCGGGCGGACGGCACCCCGCACGTGGTGGCGGTGGGCTTCACCTGGGACCCGGCCGCCGGCCTGGCGCGGGTGATCACCAACGCCGGTTCGCAGAAGGCCCGCAACGCCGAGCGCACGGGGCGGGCGGCGCTCACCCAGATCGAGGGTCCGCGGTGGCTGACGCTCGAGGGGGCGGCGCGGGTCACCGACGACCCGGCCGACGTGGCGCGCGCGGTGGAGCTGTACGCGCGCCGCTACCGGCAGCCCCGGCCGAACCCGCAGCGGGTGGCCATCGAGGTGCGGGTGGACAGGGTGCTGGGGCTGCGGACGGTGCAACCCCCGGCCTGAACCCGATGGGCCGCGCCGGTCAGCCGGGCAGCACGCCGAGCCCGCGCGGCCGCGTGTTCAGCGGCTGGCAGCCGTCGTCGGTGACCACCACGATGTCTTCGATGCGGGCGCCCCACTCGCCCGGGAAGTAGATCCCCGGCTCGATGCTGAACGCCATGCCCGGCCGCAGCACCTCGTCGTTGCCCGCCACGATGTACGGCTCCTCGTGCACAGACAGGCCGATGCCGTGGCCGGTGCGGTGCACGAAGGCGTCGCCCAGGCCGTGCGCGGCCAGCGCGTCGCGGGCGGCCGCGTCCACCGAGGCGGCGGTGACGCCGGGGCGAGCGTGCTCGCGCGCGGCCTCCTGCGCCGCCTCGAGCAGCGCGTACCGGCGGGCCACCTCGTCGTCCGGCGCGCCCAGGCAGTAGGTGCGGGTGGAATCGGAGTTGTAGCCGGGCTCGACGGGCCCGCCGATGTCGACCACCACCACGTCGCCGCGCTGCAGGACCCGGTCGGACACCTCGTGGTGCGGGTCGGCCCCGTGCGGACCCGACCCGACGATGATGAACTCGGGCGCGGTGTGCCCCTCCGCGACGATCGCGGCGGCGATGCCGTCCGCCGCCTGCCGCTCGGTGCGCCCCACCTGCAGCCACTCCCCCATCCGGGCGTGCACGCGGTCGATGGCGGCGCCGGCGCGGCGCAGGGCCTCGATCTCGTCGGCGTCCTTGATCATGCGCAGCTCGCGCAGCACCGGCGTGGCCAGCTCCGCCGGCGTCCCGATGCGCGCGGTGAGCGGCACCACGTGCAGGGCCGGCAGCGCGTCGTCGACGGCGAACCGCACTGCGCGGCCGCCGTCGGCGCCGATGATCCCGGCCACCAGCGCGTGCGGGTCGACGCCGTCCACCCAGTCGCGCACCTCGAGCCCCAGCTCGGCGATGGCCGACTCGCGCAGCGCCGCCAGCTCGAGCCGCGGCACCACCACGGTGGCCGGCTCGCCCGAGGCGGGCACGACGATGGCGGTGAGCCGCTCGAACGAGTGCGCGCGCGAACCGGTGAGGTACTGCAGGTCGGGGCCGGTGCCGACGACGAGCGCGTCGAGGCCGGCCGCCGCGGCGGCGCGTGCCGCGCGGGCGAGCCTGTCGGCGTAGACGGCGGCGCGGAAACGGCCGGCGGGTGCGGGATCTGCCGTGGCGCTGGAAGTCATGCGCCCCAGCGTATCGCCGCGGCGGCTGGCAGGATCGCCGTCATGACCGCACAGCTGATGCTGATCGACGGCGCGAGCCTGTGGTACCGCGCCTTCCACGCCCTCCCCGAGAAGCTCACCGCCCCCGACGGCACCCCGGTCAACGCGGTGCGCGGGTTCACCGACATGGTGTCGTCGCTGATCCGCAGCGAGCGGCCGGGCCGGGCGGTGGTGTGCCTCGACCGCGACTGGCGGCCGCGGTTCCGCGTGGAGGCGGTGCCGTCGTACAAGGCGCACCGCGCCGTGCCGGGAGACCCGTTCCGCGAGGACGCGCCGCCCGCGCTCGGGCCGCAGGTGCCGCACATCCTCGCGCTGCTCGCGGCGGCCGGCATCGCCGTCGCCGGGGCCGACGGATGCGAGGCCGACGACGTGATCGGAACGCTGGCGCACCGCGAGGGCGCCGACCCGGTTCTCGTGGTGAGCGGCGACCGCGACCTGCTGCAGGTGGTGCGCGACCGGCCGACCCCGGTGCGGGTGCTGTACGTGGGGCGCGGGCTGGCGAAGGCCGTGCACTACGGGCCGGCCGAGGTGGCCGCGGCATACGGCGTGCCGGAGGAGCGGGCGGGCGCCGCGTACGCCGAGCTGGCCCTGCTGCGCGGCGATCCGTCGGACGGGCTGCCGGGGGTGGCGGGCATCGGCGAGAAGACCGCGGGGCGGCTGCTCACCGAGTACGGCGGCGTCGCGGCGCTGCGGGCCGCGGCGGACGACCCGGCCACGGCCCTGACGCCCCGGGTGCGCGCGCGTCTGCAGGAGGCGGCCGGCTACCTGGACGCCGCGCTGCCGGTGGTGCGGGTGCGCACGGACGCCGCGGTGGACCAGGACCGCGACGACGCGCTGCCCGCGGCGCCGGCGGACCCCGACGCGCTGCGGGCGCTGGCCGGCGAGCTGGGCATCGGCACCGTGGTCGACCGGCTCACCGGGGCCCTCGCCGGGGCCGCCTGACCGGTCGCGGGGTCACCCCGCAGGCGGCGAGACGAGGTAGGTGCCGTCGTCGTCGGTGAAGGTGGACGTCACCGGGACGACGCGGCCGGCGATCACCGCCTGGCAGGTGAACGAGGAGCCGGAGGACACCTCGATGCGCGACGGGCACGTCACCTGGCCCACCTCGGGCACACCGAGGTCGTCGCCGAGCACCCGGGCAATCGACGATTCGGCTGCGTGCGTGTCCAGCACCGTGGTCACGAAGAACCGGGGCCACACGAAGCCGAGCACCAGCACGACCACGGCGATCACCGCGGCAGCGCCCGCCACCGCCGCGATGACGCGGCCGCGGCCCCGCCCGGCGCCCGGCGCGTCGGCCTGCCCCTGCGGGGCGTACCCGGCCTGGCCGTACTGACCCTGCCCGTACTGGTCCTGGCCGTACTGCTCCTGCCCGTACGGCTGCGGGCCGTAGGGGGACCCGCCGTACGGTGCCTGCCCGTGGGGGCCCTGCTGGTAGGGGTCAGGCTCGTAAGGACCCTGCTGGTAGGGGCCCGGCGGATACGGCGCGTACCCGCCCTGCGGGTATGCGCCAGGTCGGCCGCCCCCGCCGTACGGCGTCTCGCTGTACGCCTGCAGCGGGCCCTCCGACG
>CAZDSL010000151.1:0-7309 GCA_964507655.1 uncultured Mycobacteriaceae bacterium
CCCGGCGGTGGGGATTGCCGCATCCGTGACCGTCATCGCACGTCAGCCTACCTTCGTGGCGACGGGGTGGGTGCCGTCGCCCGCGGGGCCGGCCTCACCGGAGTCCGCGGCGGAGCCGGCCGGGGCGGTCGCGGGGGTCTCCGCGACGGCGGCGGCCTGTGCGGCAGGATCCTGCGCCTGGTCCTGCGCGGCCGGATCCTGCGCTGCGCCATCCCCGCGGAGGTCCGCCAGCTCGTCCTCGCGCTCGATGGTCTCGCGCAGCGGCACCTCCTTGATCGCCAGCACTGCCAGCAGCGCGAGCACGGCGAAGGGGATGGAGAACAGGAACACCTGCGCCACACCCAGGCCGTAGGCGTGCTCGTACACGGGGCGGAGGAGGTCGCCGAGCCGGTTCACGTCGGGGATCTGCTCGGTGTCCATGTGCATCATGGCCTGGCCGACCGCCGGGTCGGCGTGGGCCGAGTCCATCAGCGACGACGCGACCTTGTGGCCGAGCGCGGTGCCCAGCGCCGAGACGCCGATCGAGCCGCCCATGGTGCGCATGAACGAGACCACCGAGCTGGCGGCGCCGATGTCCTTCTGCGCGGCGTTGTTCTGCACCGCCAGCACCAGGTTCTGGTTGAGGCAGCCGACGCCGACGCCGATCATCACCATGTACAGGCCCACCACGATGATCGGGGTAGTGGAGCCGATGGTGCTCAGCGTGGAGACGCCCGCCACCAGCAGCACGCCGCCGAAGACGAGGTAGCGCTTCCACTTGCCGGTGGCCGCGATGAGCTTGCCGGAGACCATCGACGACACCAGCACGCCGCCCACCATGAACAGCGTCATCAGGCCGGCCTTGGTGGGGCTCATGCCGCGGGAGAGCTGGAAGTACTGGACGAGGAAGACGGTGCCGGCGAACATCGCGACGCCCACCATGACGGAGGCGAACACGGCGATGCTGGTGGTGCGGTCCTTGAACAGGTGCAGCGGGATGATCGGCTCGCGCACGCGGGTCTCGGCGAACAGGAACAGGGCGAGCAGCGCGATGCCGCCGATGACCATGCCGATGCTGGCGGCCGAGGCCCAGGCGAAGCTGCTGCCGCCGAGCGAGACCCAGATCAGCAGCACGGACACGCCGCCGGTGAGCAGGGTGGCGCCGATGTAGTCGATCGACACGTCGCGCTTGACGGTGGGCAGGTGCAGGGTCTTCTGCAGGACGAGGAACGCCACGACGGCGAACGGGACGCCGACGTAGAAGCACCAGCGCCAGGCGTCGCCCGACATGAAGCCCGGGAGGGCGTCGCCGAGGGCGGTCGCATCGACCAGCAGGCCGCCGATCAGCGGGCCGCTCACTGTGGCCACGGCGAAGACGGCGCCGAGGTAGCCGAAGTACTTGCCGCGGTCGCGCGGCGTGACCATGCTGGCGATGACGATCTGCACCAGCGCCGACAGGCCGCCCATGCCGATGCCCTGGATGAGCCGCGCGACGATGAGCATCCCGATGTCGTTGGACAGGCCCGCGACGATCGAGCCGGCGACGTAGACGAGCAGCGACATCTGGGTGAGCGCCTTCTTGCTGAACAAGTCGGCGAACTTGCCCCAGATGGGGGTGGTGGCGGTCATCGTCAGCAGCGACGCGACGACGACCCAGGTGTAGCCCGACTCGCTGCCGCCCAGGTCGGCGACGATGCGGGGCAGGGCCGTGGAGACCACGGTGGACGAGAGCATGGCCACGAACATGGCCAGAAGCAGGCCGGACAGCGCGAGCAGCACCTGGCGGTGGCTCATCGGCGCGGTGCCGACCCCGGCGTCGGGGGCGGAACCGTGCGCTCCGTCCCCGGCTGGTGGTTCTTCTGTGGTGACGCTCATGGGTGGCATTCCTTGGGATCGCTATTCGGCGGTGGCCGCCGGATTCGGGAAGTGGAAACCCGCCGCGCTCCGGGCCGGAGACGGCCGCGGTGAGCATCACGACGGGGAAAGTTGCTTTCGTCAACCATACAATATGGTTGCCATCTACAACCATTGCGTCGGCGGTGACGTTGCTCACGAGCACCTTGCGGCGGCGACGGCTTTCTGAAAGGGATACGCGTCCGGTTTTCTGCGCGTAGCCTGGCCCGCGAACGGGCGCGGCGGGAGCGCCGAGGGAAGGGGCGTCGGCGTGCTGGAGGGCGGCGGGGGTGCCGATGAAGGGGCCCGGGGTGAGGGGGCCCAGGGTGAGGGGGCCCAGGGTGAGGGGGCCCAGGGTGACGGCGGGGCTCGTGATGACGTTGCCGGTGACGGCGGGGAGCCCGGCGCCGGCCGCCGTCTGGATCGCCGCGCGTTCCTCCGCCGCACTGGCCTGGCCGCCCTGGTGCTGGCGGTTCCCGCCTCGGGCTATGCCGGCTACCGCTACCCGTGGTGGGGCTCGGCCGACGCGCCCGCGCCGGTGGAGGGCGGGCGGCACTTCGCCAGCCGGCCCGATCTGCGCCCGCCGCGGGTGACGGTGACGCGCGGCAGCGTCCCGCTGGGCGCCGGCGAGCGCGTCTTCCTCGCGGCCAAGGGCTATGCGCGGCCGGGCCCGGGCCAGGAGGGCTGCCTCATCGTCGACGGCGCGGGCGAGCCGGTGTGGTTCGAGCCGCACGACGGCACCGAGGTGCGGATGGACCTGCGCGCGCAGACGTACCGGGGCCGGCCGGTTCTCACGTGGTGGCACGGCGCGGTGGTGGCGGGGCACGGGCAGGGGGCGGGGACGATCGTCGACTCCACCTACACCACCGTGGCCGAGGTGCACGCCGTGGGCGACGAGCGGATGGACCTGCACGAATTCCGGCTCACCGGCCGCGGCACCGCGCTCGTGACCGCCTACGCGCCGCGGCGGACCGACCTCACCGCGGTGGGCGGCGACGCGGACGGCTGGGTGTACGACGGGGTGGTGCAGGAGCTGGACGTGGCCACCGGCGCGCTGGTGATGCAGTGGCGCAGCCTCGACCACGTGCCCGTGACGGAGAGCCGCCAGGACCTGGGCTCCGACGGCACGCGGTCGAGCCCCTTCGACTACTTCCACGTCAACTCGATCGCCGAGGACGCGGACGGCGGCCTCGTCGTCTCGGCCCGCAACACCTCGGCCGTCTACAAGGTGGCGCGCGACGGGTCGCGGGTGCTGTGGCGGATCGGCGGCACGGGCTCCGACTACGCCGTCGCGCCGCAGGCGGCCTTCTCCTGGCAGCACTGCGTCACGCCCCAGCCCGACGGCACGCTGTCGATCTTCGACAACGCGTCGGCCGACGATGCGCCGTACTCGAGCGGGCTGGTGGTGACGGTGGATCACGCGGCGCGCACGGTGGGGCTGCGCACGCGGTTCGTGCACGGCGCAGGGCTGCGCTGCGACAACCAGGGCAGCATGCAGGTGCTCGCCGACGGCGGGGCGTTCGTGGGGTGGGGCGCGCAGCCGTTCTTCTCGCGGTTCGATGCGGCGGGCCGGCTGGTGTGGGACGCGCGCCTGCCCAGCTCCGAGCAGAGCTACCGGGCGTTCCTGGGCGAGTGGACGGCCACCCCCGCCGCGCCGCCCGACATCGCCGTGCACCCGCAGGACGCCGGCGGCGCGGGCGTGTACGCCAGCTGGAACGGGGCGACGGAGGTGCGTTCCTGGCGGATGCTGGCGGGCGCCGCACCCGACGCGCTCGGCGTGGTCGCCGAGGTGCCGCGCGCCGGGTTCGAGACGTTCGTGGTGGTCGCCCACCCTGGCCCCTGGTACGCGGCCGCCGCGGTGGACGGGGCGGGGCGCGAGCTGCGCCGGTCGCGCGCCGTCACCGTCACGCCCCGGCCCGGCGACGGCTGAGCGTCACGCCCCGGCCGTCAGGAGGCGGGTGACGCCGCCAGGTCGGGCTCCTCGCCGGGGATGTCGGTGCCGCGGATCGACACGCCCGCCGTCTCGCGCAGGAACAGCATCGCCACCATGCCCACCACGCAGGCGATCATCATGTACAGCGCCGGGAACAGGTCCCAGCCGGTGGCGTCGATGAGCGCGTTGTTCACCGACGGCGCCGTGCCGCCGAACGCGGCCGTCGCCACGTTGTAGCTGATGGCGAAGCCGGCGTAGCGCACCTGCGTGGGGAACATGGCCGGGAACGTCGCCGAGATCGTCGCCAGCTGCGGGATGTAGAGCAGCCCCAGCACGCCGAAGCCCAGCAGCGCCCAGCCGAAGCCGCGCCCCATCAGCCAGTACATGGGTATGGCGAAGATGAACAGGCCGATCAGCGACGACCACCACATGGGTTTGCGGCCCGCGCGGTCGGACCAGCGGCCGAAGAACGGGATCACCGCCATCATCACGATCTCGCCGATGAGCACCACCAGCGTCGTCGAGTCCTCGCTCATGCCGATGTTCTTCTCGAGGTACGTCGGCTGGTAGGTGAGCAGCGTGTAGTTGACGATGTTGAGGGCGATCACCATGCCGAACATGGTGAGGATGGGCCGCTTGTAGTTGCGCAGCAGATCGGTGAACCGGCTCCAGGCCGTGCCCTCCATCTCGGACGTGTCCTCCTGCTCGGCCTCGGTGAACACGGGGGTGTCCTCCATGCGCGAGCGCAGGAACCAGCCGATGAGGCCCAGCGGCGCGGCCAGCAGGAACGGGATGCGCCAGCCCCAGTCGCCCATCGACGCGTCGCTCATAGTGTGCTGGCAGATCAGCACCACGCCCGAGCCCATGACGAAGCCGCCGAGCGTGCCGAACTCCAGGAAGCTGCCGTACTTGCCGCGGTGCTCGTCGGGCGAGTACTCGGCCATGAAGGTGGCGGCGCCGCCGTACTCGCCGCCGGTGGAGAAGCCCTGGATCACGCGCAGCAGCACCAGCAGGATCGGGGCGGCCACGCCGATGGTGGCGTGCGAGGGGATGAACGCGATGAGGAAGGTGGCGGCCGACATCAGCAGGATCGTCGCCGCCAGCACCGCCTTGCGCCCGATGCGGTCGCCGATGGGGCCCCACACCATGCCGCCGAGCGGGCGGAGCAGGAACGAGATGGCGAACGTGAGCATGGTGGCGAGCGTGGAGAGGTCGCCGGGGAAGAACGCGTCGCCGATGTAGGTGGCGGTGGCGGCGAAGACGCCGTAGTCGTACCACTCCGTCGCGTTGCCGATGGCCGACGCCGCGATCACCTTGCGGAGCAGCTTGCGGCCCTCGGGCGTGTCCGGGTCGGGGGTGCCGGTGACCCCGTCGTCGGCGGGCACGCCTGTGTCGTCCGTGCCGCCCGTGCCCTCGTCCGTGCCGCTCATGCCCTCGTCGGGCGGCACGCCTGCGTCTGTGCGCATCGGTCCTCCTCCGCCGACGTCGTCCGCGGGTCCGGCCCTGCGCTGTTCGGTTCTGCGCGGCCCGGTCGCGGGGGCGATCGGCGTTGCAGGTGCCGCGCCCAGTGCGTGCTGGGCCGCTCACCGGCTGGTCTCGGTCGGGTGCGTTGCCGGTGGGGGGTTCGCGGTCACCGTCGGGTGGCCGACGTTACGTCCGCCCCGGGGGGCGTCGCCAATCGGCGGCGCGCGGCGTGCGGGGCGCCGCCGGGGTGGCGTGGTCGCCGGGTTTGCCGTGGTCCCGCCCATGCCGGAGGCTACCGGGCGCGCACGCGAACCGGACGGCTTTCTGTGATGCGGATAACTCCGGGGGGCCGGCGGCCGTGCGGTCAGGCCCCGGCGGGGAGGTGCTGACGATCGGCGGGGTGGATCGTCAGGGCGGCGATGACGACGCCCACGGCGACGCCGACGGCGGTGTCGGCCACCCTGTTCAGCGCCATGGAGGTGGTCAGCTCGCCGCCCAGGCCCATCATGAGCAGGGCCATCGGGGTGATGGTGGTGGTGGCGACGGCGTAGTTGCGGGCGATGGTCAGCTCGGTGCACACCTGCAGGACCACGATCGCGACCACCGACGCCCACAGGCCCAGGCCCAGCGTGATGAAGGCGATGGCCACGGCGGCGCCGGTGACGTTGCCGACGAGGCGCTGGATCGACCGCTGCATCGTGCTCGCGAAGCTGATCGACTGCAGCGCCGCGACCGCACCCATCGACGCCCACAGCGGGTGCTGCAGCCCGATGCCCAGCGCCAGGAGCCCGGCGACGAGCGAGGAGAGGGCGATGCGCGCGCCGGCGCCGGTGAACTCGCCCGACAGCAGGCGGGCCGCGCCCGTGCGGAGCCAGCGGCGCTCGTCCTCGGTGCCGTGGTCGGGGGCCGCGGTGACGGGGGCCATGGCGCAGGCCCAGCCTACGGCGACGCCCAGGACGGTGGCGATGACGGCGCGGGGCAGGTCGTCGAGGGCCACCGCGGCGGATCCGGCGAAGACGATGACCACCGCGCCGGGGCCGGTGATGCGCAGCGCCGAAAGCAGCCACGCGCCCGCCCCGCCCGCCACCGAGAGCGCGACCACCTGCACGGCTGTCGACGTGCCGACGACGGCGGAGCCGATCAGGATCGCCACCAGGATCGTCAGCCCCGCGATCGCCGTCTTGCCGGCCCGCCGCCGGTAGGGCTCGTGCCGCGCGAAGGCGGCGGTGATGGCGCCGAGCCCGGAGATCGCGGCCAGGGCCGGCTCGTGCATCAGGCCGCCGATGATCAGCGGGATGGCGGTGGCGATGCCGACCCGCAGGGCGGGGTCGAGGCTGGGCGACGGCGGGTTGAGCCGGAACGCCTTCCGCCATGTGGCGGGGTGCCCGGTGTGGCGCACGGCGGTGCCGGCGTGGTGGAGGTGTGCACGGAGTGCGGTGGAGGTCTGCGGCGTCGTCATCGCCCACCAATATACTTCACAAGTAAATTACTAGTAAAGTAGATCGGCGGGTGCGATAGCCTGGCGCTCATGCAGCAGGACGGTGACCTGGTCGATCGGATCGTTTCCGAGTGGGATGCGACGTTCCCGTCCGTGGGCCTCGCCCCGGTGGAGGTGATCGTCCGCATCACCCGGATCGGCACCATCGCCCTGCGCGAGTTCGAGCACGTGCTGGCCGGCACGGGGGTCTCCCGCGGCGAGTACGACGTGCTGGGCGCGCTGGTGCGCAGCGGCCGGCCCCTGCGCCCCAGTGAAGTCACGTCCACGACCATGGTCAGCGGCGCCGCCACCACCAAGTACGTCGACGCCCTGGTGCGCAAGGGGCTGGTCGAGCGGGGCGGCTGGGAACGCGACAAGCGCGTCGTCCTGCTCACGATCACCGACGAGGGGCGACGGATCGTCGAGGATGTCTTCCCCGCGCGGGTCGAGCGCGACCGCCGTTTGCTCGAGGGGCTGAGCGCGGACGAACGCAGCGAACTGCTCGAGCTGCTGCGCCGGATCGCCGCCAACGCCGAGCGGGCCGCGCGGGGGTAGCGGCGGGG
>CAZDSL010000152.1:0-7273 GCA_964507655.1 uncultured Mycobacteriaceae bacterium
CCCGCCGGCCGGGCGCCCACACCGCCATCACGAGCGCGCCGGCACCGGCCGCGCAGGCCAGCACGAGGCTCGCCGAGCCGACGCCGTCGAGGAACGCCGCCGTGGCCGCGTCCACGAGCGGCTGCGCGGACGGGCCCACGTGGTCGGCCACGGCGAGCGCGCCCGCGAGCGAGTCGGCCACCGGCCCCCGCGCCGCCTCCGGCAGCCGGGGCAGCACGGCGGCGATGCCGTCGCTGTAGCCCGCGGCCAGCAGGCTGCCCGCGGCGGCGATGCCCACCGCGGCGCCCACCTCGCGGGTCGCGTCGTTCACCGCGGCCGCCACGCCCTGCTTGTCGGCGGGCGCCTCCGAGACGATGATCGCCGTCGCCGGCGCGGCGGTGAGGCCCAGCCCGGCGCTCATGACGAGCACCGGCCAGAGCACGTCGGTGTAGCCGCCGCCGGAGTCCACGGCCCGCAGCACCAGCAGCCCGGCCGCGATCGCCGCCATGCCCGTCACCATCACCGCCTTGAGCCCCACCCGCTGCGCCAGCCACGGCGAGACCAGCGACACCGCCAGGAGCGGCGCCATCATCGGGGCGATGCCCAGCGCCGCGCGCAGCGGGTCGTAGCCGAGCACCAGCTGCAGGTACTGGATGAGGATGAGGAACACCCCGAAGGTGACGCCGAACTGCACCGTCAGCGACAGCGCACCGGTGGAGAAGCCGCGCCGCGCGAACAGGCGCACGTCCAGCAGCGGCTCGGCCGCACGCAGCTGCCAGGCGACGAAGCCCGCCAGCACCGCGGCCCCCGCGGCCAGGCACCCCGCCACGGGCGCCGACGTCCAGCCGCGGCCGGGGCCCTCGATGATCCCGAACACCAGCAGCCCCAGGCCCGTCGCCACGGCGAGCCCGCCCGGCACGTCGATGCGCGGCGGCACCGGCGACCGTGATTCGGGGAGGGTGAGCGCGCACAGCAGCATCGCCGCGCCCGCCGCGGCGAGCACGATGAAGATCGACTCCCACGACCACACCCGCACCAGGGCGCCCGAGCCCACGATGCCGACCACGCCCGCCGCCCCCGCGACGCCCGCCCACAGGCCGATCACACGGCCGCGCTGCTCCGGCGGCAGCAGCCCCGTGAGCAGCGACAGCGTGGACGGCATCACCGCCGCGGCGCCCGCTCCCGCCAGCACCCGGGCCGCGATGATCCACGCCGGCTGCTGCACCAGCAGGGGAAGCACCGAGCCCGCGGTGAACACCGCCAGCCCCGCCACGAGCACCAGCCGCCGGCCGTACCGGTCGCCCACCGCCCCGGCCGGCAGCACCAGGCACGCCAGCGCCAGGGTGTAGCCGTCGACCACCCAGGTGAGCTGGGACTGCGTGGCGCCGGTGGACAGCGCGATGTCCGGCAGCGCCGTGTAGAGCGCCGCCATCGAGGCGATGATCACCGACACCGCCACGCACGCCACCGTGACGATCCACCGCCGGGCGCCCGGGCCGGGCGGGGCGGGGTCGTGCGCCGTTTTCCCCGGCCGCGTTCTCGTGCCGCCCGCCGCCGAGCCGTCCGCAACCGTGCCGTCCGCCGCTGAGCCGTCCGCAACCGTGCCGCCCACCGCTGAGCCGTCCGCAACCGTGCCGTCCGCCATCGCCTGTCCCCTCGTCCGCCGAACCGTCACCGGCGTAACGCTACGATCAGTAGCGTTGCGAAACAAGCCGTAGCACTAGGCGGCGCGGATCGGCCGCGCCGCCGTCCGGCGCGCGCCCATACTGGAGACGATGAACCCGCACAGCCCGCACCCCGACCAGGACCCCGATCCCGACGCCGAGGATCCGCGCCGCCGGCGGTCGCGCTCGAAGCTGCTCGACGCCGCGGCGGGTCTGCTCGCGTCGGGGGGCGTGGAGGCGGTGACGATCGAGGCCGTCACCCGGGCGTCCAAGGTCGCGCGCACCACCCTGTACCGGCACTTCGACAACAGCGCGGCGCTGGTCACCGCCGCCTTCGAGCGGCTGCTGCCCCCGCTCACGGAGCCGCCCGCGCAGGGCACCGCGCGCGACAGGCTCGTCGCGCTGCTCGACGGGATCGCCGCGTCGATCGAGAGCGCGCCGCTGCACCTGACGGTGTTCGGGTGGCTGGCGCTGGGCCCCGGGCGGCCCGACGAGGACGCCGACACGCTGCGCGAACGGGTGATCGCCCAGTATCGCGAGCCGTTCGACGCGTTGCTCGACGACCCGGCCGTGCGTGCCGAGGTGGGCGACTGCGACAACACCCTGACCATGCTGCAGCTGGCGGGGCCGCTGGTGTTCGCGCGGCTGGCGGCGCTGCCGCCGGTGGACCGGGCGCAGCGCGAGCGCATCGTCGACGATTTCCTTGCGGCCCGCGCAGCCGACCATGGTGCGCGAGAAGGGACTCGAACCCTCACGTCCTAAGACACTGGAACCTAAATCCAGCGCGTCTGCCAGTTCCGCCACTCGCGCGTGCGCCCGTCAGCCTACGGCAGCGGCGGTGGCGCTCCCCCCGCCGCCCGAGGGCCCGGCGGCGCCGCGGGGTGGGTCCCGTCACGGCGGGCGGAGCGGCCACGGACACGCAGGTCAGGTACCGTCGTGGTGTGGCACGCACTCGTCGACGGCATCGGATCACCGCGATCGTCTTCGTCACCCTCGCCGCGGCCGTCTGCCTGGGCCTGGGGTATTGGCAGTGGGACCGCTTCGAGTCGGCATCCGGCACCGGCCAGAACCTCGGCTACGCACTGCAGTGGCCGCTGTTCGCCGCGTTCTGCGTGTACGGGTACCGGCGGTTCGTCAAGCTCGAGGACGACCAGGCCGACGACCCCGCCACCCCCGCCGCGCAGTCCGAACCGGGCGTGGTCGACCGCCTGCTCCGCCGCGACGCCGCCCCCGCCGTCACCGAGATCCCGGCCGATCTGCTGCCCGGCCGCTCGCAGGCCGCCTCCGCGGCCGCCGCTCCCGCGGAGGATTCGCGGCTGGCCGAGTACAACGACTATCTCGCGCGGCTCGATGAGCACTCCACGAAAGGACGCGGCTGATGACCGAAGCCGAGGACACCACACTGCAGCCGGCCGCTTCGGCCGCCGCCGACGGCCCGGCCGAAGCGCAGGCCCGCAAGATCCCCGGCGCGCTGCTGCGCTACCGCGTGCTCGCCTGGGTCACCGGCGTGTGGCTGCTGGCGCTGTGCGTCGAGCTCATCGCCAACTACGGGTTCGATGTGGACGGGTTCGGCTGGGTGGCCGTGGCGCACGGCTGGATCTACTTCCTCTACCTGCTGCTCACGTTGGATCTGGCGGTGCGCGTGCGCTGGCCTATCGCGCGCACGGTGGGCACGCTGATCGCCGGCACCATCCCGTTCCTGTCCTTCTACGTCGAGCATGTCAACGCGCAGCAGGTGAAGCGCCGGTACGGCCTCCCCTGAGGGCCGTCGATACACCCCACCCGGCACCGCCGTGGCCCGCAAGGCTGCGGCGGTGCCGTCGTCCGTGCGCGACGACCGGGACGGCGGGTCCTACACGCCGGGCGGCTCCCAGTGCGGGTCGCGCCCCATCCAGGCCACCAGGCGCTGCGTGGGCGCCGCGTCCTGCGGTGGCGTCACCTCGGGGCCGAACACGCCGGGGCCGCGCAGGACCTCCTCCGGCATCGGCTCGGCGAGCGCGTAGGAGAACGCGATCACCTCGTCGGGGATCACCACGTCGCCGCCCGCGCTGCGGGCGATGTCCCAGCCGTGCACGAACAGGTCGACGGCGGGGAACGACAGCCCCTCGCGCATGCTGCGCGGGCCGCGCGGCGAGTCGACCACGCGGTCGAGATCGACCCCCGGCACCGCGGCGCGCGCCGCATCGGCCACCGCCGACCACCAGGTGACCGGGTCGCCCTGCACGACGTCGCCGGGCACCTCGGCGGGCGCCCAGCCGGGCTCCTCCCCTCGCAGCAGCGCGGTGCCGAACCGCGTCGCCTGCCCCACGTGGCCCAGCACGTCGACGGCCCGCCACCCGGCGCACGGCGACGGCGCCTGCCAGTCGCCCACCCCCGCCACCGCGCCGGTGAAGAAGTCCAGCCCCCTCAGATACACCTCGTCCGCGTCGATGCTCATGGGGCCAGTATGGCGGCGGACGGCCGGCCGCGCGGCGGAATGCGCGGCCGGCCGGGCTCACTCCTCCGCGAGCGTGCGCAGGATCGGCACGAGCTGCGCCAGCGCGCGGGAGCGGTGCGAGTCGGCGTCCTTCTCCTCGGCCGACATCTCGGCGGCCGTGCGCTCCGAGCCGGCGGGCACGAAGACGGGGTCGTAGCCGAAGCCGTTCGCCCCGCGCGGGGCCCTGGCGATGGCGCCGTGCCACTCGCCGTGCACCGTGGTCTCGTTGACCTCGGGGCCCTCCTCGCCGTCGACGTACTCGTCGGTGGGCACCACCAGGGCGCAGCA
This sequence comes from uncultured Mycobacteriaceae bacterium, assembly GCA_964507655.1. GTDB lineage: Bacteria > Actinomycetota > Actinomycetes > Mycobacteriales > Mycobacteriaceae > Tomitella. The sequence continues at coordinate 4,408 of CAZDSL010000152.1, forward strand.
GGACACGAAGGCGGCGCCGCGGCGCTCGTCGGGCACGTCGGACATCTGCGCCAGCAGCAGCGCGGTGTTGGCGGCGTCGTCGCCGTGCACCCCGCTCCAGCGCGCCGAGAGCACGCCGGGCATGCCGTTCAGCGCCGCCACCGCGAGCCCCGAATCGTCCGCCAGGCACGGCAGCCCGGTGGCCCGCGCGCCGTCCTGCGCCTTGACGAGGGCGTTCTCCTCGAAGGTGGCGCCCGTCTCGGGGGTTTCCGGATAGTCGACCACCTCGTCGAGGCCCACCACCTGGAGTCCGGTGATGCGCGCCGACGCCAGCACCCGCCGCAGCTCGGCCAGCTTCTTGGGGTTGCGGCTGGCCACCAGGATCCGGCGCATCAGCCGCCGAAGACCTTCTTCTTGGCCGCGCCCTCGGGCGGCTGCGGCAGGGTGCCGGGGTACGGCGCGGCGAGCGCCTCGCGCTGCACCGCGAAGAGCTGCTCGCAGCCGGCGGTGGCCAGATCGAGCATCGCGTCGAGCGTGGAGCGCGCGAAGGTGGCGCCCTCGCCGGTGCCCTGCACCTCCACCAGCGTGCCGGTGTCGGTGGCCACGACGTTCATGTCGACCTCGGCGCGCGAATCCTCCTCGTACGGCAGGTCCAGCCGCACGCGGCCGTCGACCACGCCCACCGACACCGCGGCGATGGCGCACGAGAGCGGTTGCGGGTCGGCCAGCGCGCCGGCGGCCCCGAGGTAGGCGACCGCGTCGGCCAGCGCCACGTAGGCGCCGGTGATCGACGCGGTGCGCGTGCCGCCGTCGGCCTGCAGCACGTCGCAGTCGATGGCGATGGTGTTCTCGCCCAGCGCCGACAGGTCGATGCACGAGCGCAGCGCCCGGCCCACCAGCCGGCTGATCTCGTGGGTGCGGCCGCCGACCTTGCCGCGCACCGACTCGCGCGAGCTACGCGTGTGGGTGGAGGCGGGGAGCATCGCGTACTCGGCGGTGAGCCAGCCCAGCCCGGAGCCCCGGCGCCAGCGCGGCACCCCCTCCTCGACGCTCGCGGTGCACATGACGCGGGTGCGGCCGAACTCCACGAGCACGGAGCCCGCCGGGTGGTCGGTGAAGCCGCGGGTGAGGGAGATGGGGCGCAGCTCGTCGTCGGCCCTGCCGTCCGATCGGGTAGTCACAGTCACCCCCCGAGCGTATCGCCGCCGCGGCGGCCGCGGGCCCGCGCCTCTCGTGCCCGCTAGTGCCCGCGCGAGGCGAACCGGCCGGCCGGGGCCGTCACCACGTCGGCGGTGAAATCGGGCACGACCACGTCGACCGGGCCGTCGTACTCGGCGCGGGCCTCGGCGAGCACCGCCTCGCGGGAGGTCCAGGGCGGCACGTGCGTGAGCAGCAGGCGCCCCACGCCGGCCTGCTGCGCGATGCGGCCCGCCTCGGTGCCCGACAGGTGCAGCCCCGGCGGGCGCAGCTCGGGGGCGTGCGTCCACGACGCCTCGCACAGGAACACGTCGGCGCCGGCGGCGAGGTCGACCACCGAATCGCACATCGCCGTGTCGCCGCTGTAGGCGAGCACGGCGCCGTCGGGGGCGGTGATGCGCAGGCCGAAGGACTCGGGCGGGTGGCACACCCGCTGCGGCACCACCCGCAGCGCGCCCACCGCGACGGCGGCCCCCTCCTGCCAGGTGCGCAGGTCGATCGTGTCGGACAGGTCGTCGATCTCGCCGCCGGTCTCCGCGGAGGCGGCGCCCAGCCGGCGGGCCGAGTCGGACGGCCCGTACATGAGGGCGCGCTCGCCCGGCTCGCCCGGGCCGTACCGGCGCCACACCAGCAGGCCGGGGATGTCGAGGCAGTGGTCGGCGTGCAGGTGCGAGAGGAGCACGACGGCGGCGCACGGGTCGGCGTGCCGCTGCAGGGCGCCGAGCACCCCGCCTCCGAAATCGATGACGACGGGCGGCGTGCCGTCGGCCGTGAGCAGGTACCCGGAGGCCGGGGAATCCGGACCGGTGACGCTGCCGGAGCAGCCCAAGACGGTCAACCGCATGGCGGCCATAGTGCCATGACCTCCTGCCCCGAATTCATCACCCTCGGACCAACGACGCACGCGTCACCTTCCGGCCGCGTGTGCGAACGAGGTTACACGGGCGCCACCGCGGTGAGCGCCGGTCCGAGGAAGCGCCCCGCGAGCCGGGCGAACTGTTCCGGATCGCCCGTGGCGAGGAACTCGCGGCGCACCGGCGCGCCTCCGTGCGGACGCAGCAGATCGCCCTCGGTGAGCACACGCAGCACGTCCTTGGCCGTCTCCTCCGCGCTGGAGACGAGCGCGACCTCGTCGCCCATCGCCAGCTGGATGATCCCCGACAGCAGCGGGTAGTGCGTGCAGCCGAGCACGAGCGTGTCGACGTCCGCCTCCTGCAGCGGCGCCAGGTACGCCTGGGCGAGCCCCAGCACCTGCCGCCCGCTGGTGATGCCGCGCTCGACGAAATCGACGAAGCGGGGGCAGGCGACGGAGGTGATGACGGCGTCGCGGGCGGCGGCGAAGCTGTCCTCGTAGGCGCGCGACGCGATGGTGGCGGCCGTGCCGATGACGCCGATGCGCCCGGTGCGCGTGGTGGCCACCGCGCGGCGCACCGCCGGCAGCACCACCTCCACCACCGGCACCGGGTAGCGCTCGCGGGCGTCGCGCAGGCACGCCGCCGAGGCCGTGTTGCAGGCGATGACGAGGGCCTTGACGCCGCGGTCGACCAGGTCGTCCGCCACCGCGAGCGCGTGCCGGCGCACCTCGGGGATGCTCAGCGGGCCGTAGGGGCCGTGGGCCGTGTCGCCGACGTAGACGATGTGCTCGTCGGGCAGCTGGTCGATGATCGCGCGCGCCACCGTCAGCCCGCCC
>CAZDSL010000153.1:0-4354 GCA_964507655.1 uncultured Mycobacteriaceae bacterium
GCGGCGCCGCGGGGGCGCCGGCCGCCGCCGCCCACGCGGCATGCGGCTATCGCGGCGGCCCGCTCGGGGCCGCGGCGAAGAGTGCGTCAGGCCATGACCTTGGCCACGGACTCGGCGATGATCGACAGGCCCTGGCGCAGCTCGTCGTCGGTGGTGGTCAGCGGCGGCAGCAGCTTGACGACCTCGTCGGACGGGCCGGAGGTCTCCAGCAGCAGGCCCGACTCGAACGCCGCCGCGCACACCTTGCCGGCCTTCTCGGCCTGCTCGAAGGCGATGGCCTGGACCATGCCGCGGCCGCGGGTGCTCAGGCCCGGGTAGGAGTCGGCGATGGTGTCGAGGCCCTCGCGGACGAGCGCGCCCTTGCGGAGCGTGTCCTTCTCGAAGGCGTCGTCGGCCCAGTAGGTGTTCAGCGCGGCCGTCGCGGTGACGAACGCCGGGTTGTTGCCGCGGAACGTGCCGTTGTGCTCGCCGGGGGTCCACACGTCGAGCTCCGACTTGAACATCGTCAGCGCGAGCGGCAGGCCGTAGCCGCCGATCGACTTGGACAGCGTGACGATGTCGGGCTTGATGCCCGCGACCTCGAACGAGAAGAACGGGCCGGTGCGGCCGCAGCCCATCTGGACGTCGTCGACGATGAGCAGGATGTCGCGCTCGGCGCACAGGTCGGACAGCGCGCGCAGCCACTCGGGACGGGCCACGTTGATGCCGCCCTCGCCCTGCACCGTCTCGACGATGACGGCGGCGGGCCGGTTGAGGCCCGAGCCGGAATCGTCCAGCACGCGCGAGAACCACTGGAAGTCCTCCGCGACGCCGCCGAAGTAGTTGTCGAACGGCATCGGCGTGGCGTGCACCAGCGGGATGCCGGCGCCGTTGCGCTTCATCGAGTTGCCGGTGACCGACAGCGAGCCCAGCGTCATGCCGTGGAAGGCGTTGGTGAAGCTGATGACGGACTCGCGCCCGGTGACCTTGCGCGCCAGCTTCAGCGCCGCCTCGACGGCGTTGGTGCCGGTGGGGCCGGGGAACATGACCTTGTAGTCGAGCTCGCGGGGCTCGAGCAGCAGCGAATCGATGGACTCGAGGAACGCGCGCTTGGCCACCGTGGACATGTCCAGGGCGTGCGTGACGCCGTCCCGGGAAATGTAGTCGACCAGCGCTTCCTTGAAGACCGGGTTGTTGTGCCCGTAGTTGAGAGTGCCTGCGCCCGCGAAGAAGTCGAGGAATTCACGCCCGTCCTCGCCGCGCATCCAGCTGCCCTTGGCGGTGTCGAATACGGTGGGCCAGCCGCGGCTGTAGCTGCGGACCTCCGACTCGCGTTTCGAGAAAATGCTCGTGTCGATCTGATCGATGACGGTCATTGCGGTTACCTCATTCATTGATGGCGAATATCGATGGTGTTATCGGTCGCGTCGCTGAAGGGCCTGCTGCGGAGTGGTGGACAGGGTGCGGCGCGCACGGACTCGGGCCGCGGGCGCTACGGCGCGTCGGCCGGGTCGCCGATGGTGTAGAGATCTTCGGGCTCGTGGCTGTCGGGGAAGGCGTCGGCGGCGAAGAGGTCTTCGCGCCGGATGCCCACTCTGCGGCGGCGTGCCACGCCCGTGAACAGCGCCTGCGAGGCGGTGTTGTCGGGGCTGATCGTCGTCTCGAGCCGGGTGACGCCCTGGGGGGCGAGGCGGTCGAGCAGCGCGCCGAGCATGCGGCCGGCGATGCCCTGGCCGCGCTGCGACGCGTCGGTGGCGACCTGCCACACCATGAGGGTGTCGGGCCGGTCCTGACGCCGGTAGCCGGTGACGAATCCGCACACCCTGCCGTCGACGGAGGCGACGATGGAGGTGCGCGCGAAGTCGCGGCACCACAGCACATAGGCGTAGCTGGAATTGAGGTCCAGCACCTGCGAATCGCGCGCGATCTCCCACAGCCGGGTGCCGTCGGTGATGCGCGGCTCGCGAAATTCAACCGCCGTAGGCTCCGGGCGGCCGGGTGTTGCGGTCTGACGGGGTACTTCGTTTTCTGGGGGCCTCATGCACGTTCAACTGTAACAACGGACGCCGCCGAAATCGCCCCCGTGATCGAAACGAGTCCGGATAACCCCGCGCCCATGCAGGTCAGCCCATGGGCGTGAGGCATGTCACAGTACGGGCGTTCCGGGTGTGCTCGGTGCCTGGCCAGGGGCATCGCGGGCCCCTCAGGAGCGGGTGGCGAGGGCCAGCGGCAGCACCCCGTGCGCACCCGCGCGGCGCAACGCCCGCGCGGCCATCGTCGCCGTCCACCCGGTCTCGACGACGTCGGTCACCAGCAGCACGGTGCAACCCGGTTCGAGCGGCCCCGGCAGCGTGAACTCCTCGCCGATCTGCGCCACGCGGAAGGCGGAGTTGACGGCCGTCACGGGCGGGAGGCCCGGCGCGCGTTCCACGGTGCCCAGCGGGCGCATCCGGCCGATCTGCGCGAGCCGCTCGGCGACCGAGGAGGTGAGCACGGGGTGGTCGGCCGAGGCGAGTGCGGCCACGGCGTGCGGACGCACCTCCCAGCGCCACGAGCGCAGCACGTCGACGCAGCCGTCGAGGAGCCACCCGGGCGCCGGCCCGTCGGGCTCCGCGAGCAGCGCGCGCAGGCGCTGGCCCCAGCCGAGGTCGGTGAGCCGGCCCAGGGCGCGGCCGGTGGCGGGCCCGTCGGCGATGCGGCCCTTGAGCTCGAGGCCCAGGCGCGGCAGGCCGGTGGGCCACTGGCGGCGGGCGGGGATGTCGACGCCCGGGCGATCGAGCCGCTCGCGGGCGGCCCGGGCAGCCTCCGGATCGACGGCGGCATCGCGCGGGGTGCCGGTGCAGTTGTCGCAGCGCCCGCAGCCGCCGGGCTCGGCGGCGAGGAGCGGGTCGTCCAGCTGCGCGCGCAGGAAGCGCATGCGGCAGCCGTCGGTGCGCTCGTAGTCGAGCATCGCCTGCTGCTCGGCCCGGCGCGCCCGGGCGAGGCCCGCGTACCGCTCGGCGTCGTAGTGCCACGGTGCACCGGTGGCCGCCCAGCCGCCGCGCATCCGCCGGGCGGCGCCGTCCACGTCGAGCACCTTGAGCACCATCTCAAGCCGGCTGCGGCCCAGGTCCACCTGCGCCTCGAGCGCGGGCGTCGACTGCGGGGCGTCGGTGAGCGCGGCGAGGATGCGGCGCACCGTGTCCTCGTCGGGGAACGAGACCGAATCGAAGTAGCGCCACACCTGGGCGTCCTCGGCGCCGGGCAGGAGCACCACCTCGGCGCGCTCGGTGGCGCGGCCCGCACGGCCCACCTGCTGGTAGTAGGAGATGGGCGACGCGGGCGCGCCCACGTGCACGACGAACCCCAGATCCGGCTTGTCGAAGCCCATGCCCAGCGCGGACGTGGCGACGAGGCACTTGACGCGGTTGGCGAGCAGGTCGGCCTCGAGCTGCTCGCGCTCTGCCGGGTCGGTGCGGCCGGTGTAGGCGGCCACCGGGTGGCCGCGGTCGGCGAGGACGGCGGCCAGATCCTCGGCGGCCGAGACGGTGAGCGTGTAGACGATGCCGGAGCCGGGCAGCTCGTCGAGGTGCTGGGCGAGCCACGCCGCCCGGTCGCGCGAATCGGCCAGGCGCACCACCGACAGGTGCAGGGAGGAGCGGTCGAGCCCGCCGCGCAGCACCAGCGTGCCGTCGGTGCCGCCGGCGCCGGCGGGGCCCACGCCGAGCTGCTCGGTGATGTCGGCGACGACGCGGTCGTTGGCGGTGGCGGTGGTGGCGAGCACGGGGATCCCGCGCCCCAGGTCGGCCACGAGGGTGCGGATGCGGCGGTAGTCGGGGCGGAAGTCGTGGCCCCAATCGGACACGCAATGCGCCTCGTCCACCACCACCAGGCCGGCGTCCTGCGCGAGGTGCGGGAGGACACTGTCGCGGAAATCGGGGTTGTTGAGCCGCTCGGGGCTGACGAGCAGCACGTCGACGGAGCCCTCGCGCACCTGCTCGTGGATGCCGTCCCACTCGGTGATGTTGCCGGAGTTGATGGTGGCGGCCCGCACCCCCGCGCGCCCGGCCGCCGCCACCTGGTTGCGCATGAGCGCGAGCAGCGGCGAGACGATGACGGTGGGGCCGCGCCCGGCCTCGCGCAGCAGCTTCGCGGAGATGAAGTACACCGCCGACTTGCCCCAGCCGGTGCGCTGCACGACGAGGGCGCGGCGGCGGTCGGCGACGAGGGCCTCGATGGCCGTCCACTGGTCCTCGCGCAGCGCGGCGCCGGCCCCGGCGAGATCCTGCAGCAGCGCCTCCGCGCGCTCACGCAGGGCGGCGCGGTCGCGCGGGGCGCCGGGCTGGTCGGTGGCCGCTGGTGCGCCGGGCTGGTCGGTGGCCGCTGGTGCGCCGGG
>CAZDSL010000153.1:4454-7259 GCA_964507655.1 uncultured Mycobacteriaceae bacterium
GGTGCGCCGGGGGCGCCGGTCTCGGATGCCGTCATGCCCCCATCGTGCACGCCTGCGCCGACAACCCGCCCTGCTCGGGCCGGGTTGTCCACAGGCCGCGCACGCCCCTGCGCCCGCGTGCCGCCGCGCGCGGGGCTGCCGGACGGCGCCGATCTGTGCTGTCATGGGCGAATGGCGAAGACGGACGAGGGCAAGGCGGGCCGCGACGGCGCCGCAACGGGCGCGGGCGGCGATGTCACGGGCGGCGGCGGGACGGGCGGCGGCCCGCTCGACGTGGTCGTCTACGGCGCGACGGGATTCGTCGGGCGGCTCGTCGCCGGTCACCTTGCGCAGCACGCCCCCGCGGGCGTGCGCGTGGGCCTCGCCGGCCGCGACAGGGCGAAGCTCGAGGGCGTGCGCACCGGCCTCGGCGCGTCCGCCGCCGAGTGGCCGCTGCTCATCGCCGACGCCACCGACGACGCCTCGCTCGACGCGCTCGCGGCGGCGGCGCGGGTGGTGGTGAGCACCGTGGGCCCGTACGCGCGGCACGGCCTGCCGCTGGTGCGGGCCTGCGCCGAGGCGGGCACCGACTACGTCGACCTCACCGGCGAGGTGCTCTTCCACCGCGAGAGCATCGACCGCTTCCACGAGACGGCCGCGCGCACCGGCGCGCGCATCGTGCACTCGTGCGGCTTCGACTCGGTCCCCTCCGACCTGGGCGTGCGGGAGCTGTTCGAGCGGGTCGCCGCCGACGGGGCCGGCGACCTGGGCGAGACGACGCTGGTGGTGTCGGACCTGCGCGGCGGCGTCAGCGGCGGCACCGTCGATTCGCTGCGCCTGCAGGTGGACGCCGTCAAGCACGATGCCGCGGCCCGCGCCACCGTGCTCAGCCCCTATTCGCTCACCCCCGACCGCCCCGCCGAGCCCGACGTGGGGCGGCAGAGCGACGCCGCCGTGCTGCGCGCCGCCGACGTGGACCCGGGCCTGGGCGGCTTCCTCGCCCCGTTCTTCATGGGGCCGTACAACACCCGCGTGGTGCGCAGGTCGACGGCGCTGCGCGGCCACGAGTACGGGCGCGGCTTCCGCTACCGCGAGACGATGGCGGTGGGCTCGTCGCCGCTGTCGCTGGTGCCCGCCGCGGCGCTCACCGCGGGCATGGGGGCCCTGGTGGCGGCGCTGGCCTTCGGGCCCACCCGCGCGCTGCTGGACAAGGCGCTGCCCAAGCCGGGGCAGGGACCGGGCGAGCGGGCGCGGGAGGCCGGGCACTTCGCCGTCGACATCTACACCACCACGTCCACCGGGGCGCGGTACGTGGCGCGCGTGGCCGCGCAGGGCGACCCGGGCTACGCGGCCACGGCGGTGATGCTGGGGCAGAGCGCGCTGGCGCTGGCGCTCGACCGCGACCGCCTGCCCGAGGCGGCCGGGGTGCTCACCCCCTCCACCGGCATCGGCGCCCCGCTGGCCGACCGCCTGCGCGCGTCCGGCTTCACGCTGGAGGCGCGGCCCCGTTGACCGCCCGGCCCGGGCGTGACGGCCGGGGCGCGGGCGCGGCGGTTCGCTAGGCTGGATCCATGAGCGTGAGCACTCCCGTCGGTGGTTCCCCGTCCGCTGATCCCCGGCCCGCCGCCGGGGAGCATTCCGGCACGCCCGACCCGGTGCGCGACGCGGTGCACTCCGCGGCGCGGGCGGCCCGGGCGGCGTCGCGTCGGCTGGCCCTGCTGCCCACCGCGGACAAGGACGCGGCGCTGCTCGCGGCGGCCGACGCGCTCGTCACCGCCACCGGCCGCATCCTCGAGGCCAACGGCCGGGACATCGCCGCGGCCGAGGCCGCCGGCACCGAGGCCGCGCTGATCGACAGACTCCGGCTCGACGAGGCCCGCGTGCAGGGCATCGCCTCCGGGCTGCGCCAGGTGGCCGGCCTTCCCGACCCGGTCGGCCAGGTCGCGCGCGGCAGCACGCTGCCCAACGGCCTCGAGCTGCGCCAGGTGCGTGTGCCGCTGGGGGTGGTGGGCATCGTCTACGAGGCGCGGCCCAACGTCACCGTCGACGGCTTCGGCCTCGCCTTCAAATCGGGCAACGCGGTGCTGCTGCGCGGGTCGTCCTCGGCCGCGCACTCCAACGCGGCGCTGGTGGAGATCGTGCGCGAGACGCTCGGCGCCCGCGGGCTGCCGGCGGACGCGGTGCAGCTGCTGCCCGCCGAGGACCGCTCCAGCGTCCGCCACCTCATCCGGGCCCGCGGCCTGGTGGACGTGGTGATCCCGCGCGGCGGCGCCGGGCTCATCGCCGCGGTGGTGCGCGACGCCCTGGTGCCCACCATCGAGACGGGCTCGGGCGTGGTGCACATCTACGTGCACGCGGGGGCCGATCCGGCGATGGCGGAGAAGATCATCGTCAACGCCAAGACCCGCCGCCCCAGCGTGTGCAACACGGTCGAGACGGTGCTGGTGGACAGCGCCATCGCCGGCGAGTTCCTGCCGCAGCTCTCGCAGACGCTGCAGATGCACAGCGTCACCATGCACGGCGACGGGCCGGGGATGGTGCCCGCCACCGAGGAGGACTGGTCCACCGAGTACCTCTCGCTCGACGTCTCGGTGAAGGTGGTCGACGGCATGGACGAGGCCATCGAGCACATCGACCGCTACGGCACCGGCCACACCGAGTCGATCATCACCGGCGAGCTGGCGGCGGCGCGCGAGTTCACCGCCCGGGTCGACGCCGCCGCCGTCATGGTCAACGCGTCCACCGCGTTCACCGACGGCGAGCAGTTCGGCATGGGCGCCGAGATCGGCATCTCCACCCAGAAGCTGCACGCCCGCGGCCCGATGG
>CAZDSL010000154.1:0-7178 GCA_964507655.1 uncultured Mycobacteriaceae bacterium
GCGGACGAGGCCCCGCAGGACCGCACCGACGGCCCGTTCGACGAGTCCGAGGTGGAGGACGTCGACGATCTCGCCGGGCAGGCGCGCGTGCTCAACCTCGGCTCGGTGCTGGTGCCGGTGCCCGAGGGCGGTCAGGTGCAGGTGGAGATGGGGCCGAACGGCGCCGTCAACGGCGTGTTCGTCACCGTCGCCGGCGGCCGGGTCACCATGGCCGCGTTCGCGGCGCCCAAGTCGCCCGGGCAGTGGCGCTCGGTGATCACCGAGCTCGCCGAATCGGTGCGCGGCGACGGCGCCACCGCCTCGGTGCGCACCGGGCCCTGGGGCCGCGAGCTGCACGCGGCCTCGCAGGGCGGCGACGTGCGCTTCATCGGCATCGACGGCCCGCGCTGGATGCTCCGCGCGGTGGCGATCGGCCCCACCGGCGCCGTGGGCGACGATTCCGAACTCACCGTCATCGCGCGCGAGATGGTCAGCGGCACGGTGGTGCGGCGCGGGGACGACCCGATGCCGGTGCGCACCCCGCTGCCCGTCACGCTTCCGCAGGCGCTGGCCCAGCAGCTGGCCCAGGCGCAGCAGCAGGCGCAGGCGCAGCAGCAGGCGCAGCAGCAGGCCGCGGCCATGCAGCAGCTGCAGCAGCGCCAGCAGCAGATGAGCGAGGCGCTGCGCCAGGCGGGCGGGTCCGGCGACGCCGCGCCTCCCGCGCCCGAGCCCCCGCGGCAGAACCCGAACGGCTCGGCCATGCAGCAGTTCCGGCGCGGCGACGGCGGCTGACCGCCCGCCCGCTCAGCGCGGGCCGGACGCGATCTCGAGGGCCGCGGCCCCGGCGGTGCCGAGCACCGCGGGGTCGCGGCCCAGCTCGTCGAGGCTGATGGTCGTCAGCCCCGACCGCGGCGCGTGCGCGTGCCACGCGCGGGCCACGGCGATGGGGTGGAGCGGGTCGTCGATCACCCCGACGATGCCGAGCGGCACGTCGAGCGCCGCCAGTTCCGCGGCCTCGGGCGCGCGGTAGGCGGCGGCGGCGCGCATCGACGGCGCGAGCGCGGAGCCCAGGCACCGCCACGACCGGGCCAGCTCGTCGCCGAGCCAGCGCGGTGAGGTGTCCCGCATGGCGGTGATGGTGGGTTCGAGGCCGTCGCCGGCCACGCGGCCTGCCGTGATCGCGGCGCTCGCCGCGGCCGGCGAGCCGTCCGGAGCCCCGCACCACGCGGGCATCGCCGCGATCACCCCCGCCGCCGCGCCGGGATGGCGCAGCGCCCACTGCGCGGCCACCATCGCGCCGATCGACACGCCGCCGAGCAGCAGCGGCCCGTGCGCCTCGCGCGCCGCCGCGTCGAGCGCGCGGAGATAGTCGCCCACCAGGTCGGGGCCGGGCGTGACGGCGGTGATCCCGGCCGCCCCGAGCAGGCGCGCGCCGGGCCCGAGGGCGCGCCGGGCGAAGTCGGCGTCGGAGCCGGTGCCGGGAAGAAACACGGCCGGGAGGGCGTTGAATGTCACAAGCACACGACGATCGTGCATGCGGCGCGGTGGACGCGCCGCACCGGGTCTAGTGTGGCGGTGCAAGGCGGTGAGGCCGCCGCAGCGGAGACACCGCCGCAACGGCCGAATCGCGGTAGTAGTGCGTCATCAGGAGCGCGTCATGGCCACCGCGGCTACGAAATATTTCCGTCGCCTGTCACAGCGGCTGACGGAGGACATCGACGATCTCGACACCAAGGAGATGGTCGCGGCCACCGAGGCCGCCGGAGCCCGCCCGTCGACGGATTTCGTCCGCGGCGAGGAGATCACCATGGTCGGACGCCTGCGCACCGTGTCGGCGGGAGCGCGCGGCTGCGCCGCGGGCATGGAGGCCGAGCTGTGGGACGGGCACGACACCGTCACGCTCGTGTGGCTGGGCCGCCGGCGCATCCCGGGCCTGGAGCCGGGCCGCACCATCAAGGTGCGCGGCCGCCTGGGCGAGCGCGACGGCGCCAAGGTGCTCTACAACCCGCTCTACGAGCTGCAGGGCGAATCCTGACCCGCCGCCCCGGCGGGCCCGCGCCGGACGGGCGCATCGGCGCAGCGTGTGGCAGGCTCGAACGGTGACGCAGGAGCAGCAGCGCAAGGAGACCCTCCTCGAGCAGATGGGCGGCATCGGGGGGCTGGTCTACTCGACGCTGCCCGTCCTCGTGTTCGTCCCCGTCAACGCCCTGTGGGGCCTGGCCCCCGCGCTGTACGCGGCGCTGGGCACCGCGGGCGCGATCCTGCTGTGGCGGCTGGTGCGCGGAGACAAGCTCCAGCCCGCCTTCTCCGGCTTCATCGGCGTGGCGATCTGCGCCTTCATCGCGCACCGCACCGGCACGGCCAAGGGGTATTTCCTCTTCGGCATCTACACCTCGCTCGTGTACGGCGGGGTGTTCCTCGTCTCGATCCTGGTGCGGTGGCCGCTCGTGGGCGTGCTGTGGAACGCGCTCAACGGCGTGTCGTCGCGGTGGCGGGCCGTGCCGCGCGCGCGGCGCCTGTACGACGCCGCCACGCTGGGCTGGACGGTGGTCTTCGCGGCCCGCTACCTGGTGCAGTCGCAGCTCTACGATTCCGACCACACCGGCTGGCTGGCCTTCGCGCGCATCGTCATGGGCTGGCCGCTGGCGGCCGCCGCGCTGCTGCTCACCTTCTACGCGATCCGCCGCGCCGACGCCGCGGTGCGGCTGGTGGACGGCGACCCGGACCCCGAGCCGGACCCCGAGCCCGGGCAGGACGGCGCCGGCGGCCCCGCGGCGGACCCGGACGGCGCGCACGCGCGCGGCCCCGTCGCCCGCGGCGCGGCGGGGGAGGGCTACTCCGGCGAGGCGGGCGAGCCCAGCCCCAGGGCCTGACGCAGCTCGTCGTCCACCTCGTCGGTGGCCACGAACAGCAGCTCGTCGCCGCCCTCGAGGGGATCGTCGGGGTCGGGCACGATCACCCGGCCGCCGCGCAGGATCGTCACCAGCGCGGCGTCGCGCGGCAGGGTGAGGCGGCGCACGGGCTTGCCGGCCAGCGGGGTGTCGTCGGGCAGCGTCACCTCCACCAGCGTGGCCCCGCCCTGGCGCAGCGTCATCAGCCGCACCAGGTCGCCCACCGTCACCGCCTCCTCGACCAGGGAGGCGAGCATCTGCGGCGTGGAGACGGCCACGTCGACGCCCCACGACTGGTCGAAGAGCCACTCGTTGCGCGGGTCGTTGACGCGCGCGACGACCCTGCGCACCGCGAACTCGATCTTCGCCAGCAGGCTCGTCACCAGGTTGGCCTTGTCGTCGCCGGTGGCCGCGATCATCACGTCGATGTTCTGCAGCTCGGCCTCCTCGAGGCTGCCCAGCTCGCACGCGTCGGCGTGCACCCACTTGGCGCCCGGGATGCTCTCGGGCACGATCGCCGTGGCCTTGCGCTCGATGAGCATCACGCTGTGCCCGCTCACCAGCAGCTCGCCCGCGATCGCGCGGCCCACCGCGCCTGCTCCGGCAATGGCAACTCTCATGGGACAACCCTCATCATCGGCTTCGGGGACGGTGCGGCGCGCGGTGTGCGGCGCTCACAAGTCGGCGGGCGGCGGCGCCTCGGACAGGGCGACGGCCTCGGAGACGCGCCCCGACACGGCCGCGATGTACACCTCGTCGTCGGCCTGCAGCACGGTGCGCGCGTCGGGGAGCAGGCCCTCGCCGTAGCGGATGAGGAACGCCACCCGCGCCCCCGTCGCCTCCTCGAGCGCGGTGACCTTGCTGCCCATCCAGTCCTCGTGCGGGCTCACGGCGACGACCGCGACGTTGCCGGACGGGTCGCGCCACCGGTCCGACGGCGAGTCCTGCGTGATCGCCTGCAGGAAACGGTCGGTGGTCCACGGCACCGTGGCGATGGTGGGGATGCCCAGACGCTCGAACACGCGCGCGCGTTTGGCGTCGTAGATGCGCGCCACCACCCGCTCGACGCCGAAGATCTCGTGCGCCACGCGCGCACCGATGATGTTGGAGTTGTCGCCGGAGCTCACGGCGGCGAAGGCGTCGGCCTTCTCGATGCCGGCGCGCAGCAGGACCTGCTTGTCGAAACCCATGCCCACGATCCGCTCGCAGGGGAAGTCGGTGGCCAGCCTGTCGAAGGCCGCCGGGTCGCGGTCGATCACGGCCACCTCGTGGCCGACGCGGTAGAGCGAGGCGGCCAGCGAGGCGCCGACCCGGCCGCAGCCCATGACGACGACGTGCACCAGCTCGGCTCCTTCCGGGGGGTGGGCGGCCGCGGCCGGGGGGCGACCGCGGCGGTGTTCCTGGAACGCTACAACGGCGCGGGCGCGCGGGCGTCATCGCCGCCGATTCCCCCGGCGCGGGCGAGGGCGGGTTCCCGGCGCGGCCCCGGCGCGGAGGGCTTACGCTTGCGCGAGTGTCCAAGATTTCCACGGCCGCCAAGCGGCTGATCCTGGGGCAGCCGTACCGCAGCGACACGCTCGGTGCCACGCTGCTGCCCAAGCGCATCGCGCTGCCGGTGTTCGCGTCGGACGCCGTGTCGTCGGTGGCCTATGCGCCGGAGGAGATCTTCCTGGTGCTGTCGATGGCCGGCATCTCGGCCTACGCCTACACCACCTGGATCGGCATCGCCGTCGCCGTGGTGATGGTGGTGGTGGTGGCCAGCTACCGGCAGAACGTGCACGCGTACCCGTCCGGCGGCGGCGACTTCGAGGTGGCCACCGAGAACCTGGGCGCGGGGGCGGGCCTCACGGTGGCGAGCGCGCTGCTGGTCGACTACGTGCTCACCGTGGCGGTGTCGATCGCCGCGGCCGTGTCGAACATCGGCTCGGCGATCCCGTTCATCGGCGAGCACACCGTGATCTTCGCGGTGCTGGGGATCCTGCTGCTCACCGCCGGCAACCTGCGCGGCGTCCGCGAGGCGGGCAAGGCCTTCGCGGTGCCCACCTACATCTTCATCGCCTCGGTCTTCATCATGCTGGTGTGGGGGCTGATCGACACCTTCGTTCTGGGCGCGGACGTCAAGGCCGAATCGGCCGCCTTCGGGATGCGCGCCGACAACAGCCACCTCTACGGCGTGGCCCTGGTGTTCCTCATCGCCCGCGCCTTCTCCTCGGGCTGCGCCGCGCTCACGGGCGTCGAGGCGATCAGCAACGGCGTGCCCGCCTTCCGCAAGCCCAAGTCGCGCAACGCCGCCACCACGCTGCTCATGCTCGGCGGCATCGCCATCACGATGCTGCTCGGCATCATCATCCTGGCCCAGAAGACGGGCGTGAAGATCGCCGAGAACCCGGGCGAGCAGCTCGTGGGGGCGCCCGACGACTACCAGCAGAAGACGATGATGGCGCAGCTGGCGCAGGCGGTGTTCCACGGCTTCCCGCCGGGCTTCTACGTGGTGGCCGCGGCCACGGCCCTGGTGCTGCTGCTCGCCGCCAACACGGCCTTCAACGGCTTCCCGGTGCTGGCGTCGGTGCTGGCGCAGCACAGCTACCTGCCGCGCCAGCTGCACACCCGCGGCGACCGCCTCGCCTTCTCCAACGGCATCCTGTTCCTGGCCGCCGCCGCCATCGGCTTCGTGGTGGCCTTCGGCGGGCAGGTCACCTCGCTGATCCAGCTCTACATCGTCGGCGTGTTCATCTCGTTCACGCTGAGCCAGGCCGGCATGGTGCGGCACTGGAACAAACGGCTCGCGCACGAGACCGGGCGGCGCGAGCGGATGCGCATGCAGCGCTCGCGCATCGTCAACTGCATCGGCCTCGTGCTCACCGGCACGGTGCTGGCGATCGTGCTCATCACCAAGTTCGCGGCCGGCGCGTGGATCGCGCTGCTGCTCATGGTGATCCTGTTCGTGGTGATGCGCGGCATCAAACGCCACTACGCGGCGGTGGCCGAGGAGCTCGCCGGCTCGGACTGGGACGCGGTGCTGCCCAGCCGCACCCGCTGCGTGGTGCTCGTGTCCAAGATGCACAAGCCCACGCTGCGCGCGCTCGCCTACGCCCGCGTGACCCGCCCCGACACGCTCGAGGCCGTCACTGTCAACGTGGACGAGGCCGACACCCGCGAGCTCGTGCGCCAATGGGAGCGCAGCGACATCACGGTGCCGCTCAAGGTCATCGAATCGCCGTATCGTGAGATCACCCGGCCGGTGCTCGACTACGTCAAGCGGCTCCGCCGCGACGCCCCGCGCGACGTGGTGATGGTGTTCATCCCCGAGTACGTGGTGGGCCGCTGGTGGGAGCAGCTGCTGCACAACCAGAGCGCGCTGCGGCTGAAGAGCCGGCTGCTCTTCCAGCGGGGCGTGATCGTCGCCAGCGTGCCTTGGCAGCTCGAGTCGTCGTCGCACGTGCGCTCGCGGCTCAAGGGCACCGCGGCGCCCGGCGCGGTGCGCCGGGGCTTCGTCGACGACCCGGCGCCGCCCGGCGGGGCCGGGAGCCGGGCTGACGGCGGCCGGGCGGACGGCGGCCGGTCGGACGGAAGCCGGGCGGACGGCGGCCGGGCGGACGCCCCGGCGCGGCGCGAGAACGGCCGGCGCACGGGCGCCGGCGGGACACGGAAGGACTGAGCGACGGTGGACTGGACCGGGCGGGAATTCGAGCTGCGCATCGACTCGGTGGGGCACGGCGGCGTGTTCGTGGGCCGGGCCGAGGGGCGCGTGGTGTTCGTGCGCCGCACCCTGCCGGGCGAGCGGGTGCGGGTGCGGGTGACCGAGGACAAGGGCGGGTCGTTCTGCCGGGCCGAGGTGCTCGAGGTGCTCGAGGCGGCGCCCGACAGGGTCGAGGACGCGTGCCCCGCGGCGTCCCGGCACGGCGCGGGCTGCTGCGATCTGTCCCACGTGGCGCCCGCCGCGCAGCGGCTGCTCAAGCAGGAGGTGCTGGCCCAGCAGCTCGAGCGGGTCGCCCGCCTGCCGCGGCGCGTGCCGGTGGTGGCGCTGCCCGGCTCCGGGGACGGCACCGGTTGGCGCACCCGCGTCCGCCTGGCCGTCGACGCCGACGGCGCGGCCGGCTACCGGCGGTACCGCGGCTCCGGCGTGGTGACCGACCCGGGCTGCCCGCAGGTGGCGGAGGGCGTGCTCGACGGCATCGCCGCCGCCCGCTGGCTGCCCGGCGCGGAGCTGACGGTGGTGCTCGACGACGACGGCCGCCGGCACATCGTCGAGACGGCCCCGCCGCGCACCACCCGCGGCGCGCGGTCCGGCGGCGGCCGGCGGGGTGG
>CAZDSL010000155.1:0-7173 GCA_964507655.1 uncultured Mycobacteriaceae bacterium
GGGGCCGGCCCCTACACGGTGGCGTCGTTCGCGCCGGCGCAGTCCATCGACATGGTGCCGCGGAAGGACTACTGGGCCGGCGCGCCGCACCTCGCTGCGCTGAAGTTCGTCGGCATCCAGGGTGGGCAGCCCAAGCTCGACGCGCTCAACGCCGGCGGCATCCAGATGGCCTACCTGCGTGACGCGGACGTGTCCGCGAAGGCCCAGACCCGGTACCCCGGCTTCGTCGAGCGGGCGGATCTCGCCGATGTCATCCAGATCAACAACCGGGAGGGCCGCCCGGGCGCGGACCCGCTGGTGCGGAAGGCGATCGCCGCCGCGATCGACCCGGAGGTGCTCAACGAGCGCGCCTTCAACGGAGCCACGAGCCCGGGCTCGGAGATCTTCCAGGACTGGTCGCAGTGGCACACCGACAACCCGGGGCCCAAGTACGACCCGGCCGAGGCGAAGCGGCTGCTCGATCAGGCCAAGGCGGGCGGATTCGACGGCGCCATCACCTACATGAGCGTCAACAGCCCGTCGTCGCAGGCGTACGCCACAGCCACGCAGGCGATGCTCAACAGCGTCGGCTTCTCGGTGGACGTCGAGTACGTGGCCACCGTGACGGACATGGTCAAGCGGATGTACGTCGACCACGACTTCGACCTCACGCACGGCGCCTACGACGTGGCCGACGCGATGCCGTACCTGCGTCTGTCGTCGGCGCTGCGGAGCAACTCGTCGAACAACATCCTCGGGTACGACAGCCCGCAGATGGACGGGCTGCTCGACCAGCTCCAGCAGGCGCCGAACGCCGACGCGGAGCGGGACGTGCTGGGCCGGATCCAGCGGCTTGTCACCGACGACGTGCCCTTCCTGGCGACGGGCGCCTCCGCGGGCTTCGTGCCGTGGGCCGACAACGTGCACGGCGCCGTGCCCAGCAGCAGCAACATCATGCTGCTCGGAGGCGTCTGGATCGCCTGAGCCCGCTGCGGCGTGGTCCGGGTACTCCGGGCCACGCCGCACTGCTATCCGTCACCCCAGCAGAGCCGTCACCACGAGGATCACGGGCACCGACGTCAGCGTGGTGACGAAGGCGGCGTCGCGGGCCAGCACCATCCCCCGCCCATACCGCGAGGCGTAGATGAAGACGTTCTGGGCGGTGGGCAGCGCGGCCACCACGACCACCGCGTACAGCGCGTTCCCGTCGAGCCCCAGCAGGAATCGCCCCATCAGGTAGGCGAGCGCCGGCTGCGCCACCGCCTTGAGCGCCGAGGCCAGCGCCACGTCGCGCCGCGGGCTCTGTCCCTTGCGCAGCACCCGCGCTCCCGAGAGCGAGAGCCCGAAGGCGATCAGCGCCCCCGGCACCGCGGCCCCGCCCAGCAGCGAGACGGCGTCCATGATCGGCGCGGGCGGCAGCCATCCCGTGGCCGAGAGGACCAGGCCCACGATCCCGCCCAGCGCGATGGGGTTGCGCACCACCGACGCGGCCACCCCGCGCAGCGACCCGGCCCGCCCGGTGGCGGTGATATCGAGGATCGTCAGCGCGACGGGTGCGTACACGACGATCTGGAAGAGCATCACCGGCGCCACAAAGGAGGCGTCGCCCAGCACGAACACGGCGATGGGGATGCCCAGGTTGCCGCCGTTGAGGTACGACGACGCCAGCGCGCCCACCATCGTCTCGGGCCCCGCGCGGCGCAGCACCAGCCGCGCGACCAGCGCGTACACCACCGCGACGGCGACGGCGGTGGCCGCGGCCACGGCGAGGTTCGATGAGAACAGCACGGCCAGGTCGGCGTGCGCCACCACGTCCACCAGCAGCGCGGGGGTGGCCACATAGAACACGAGCCGGGTGAGCACCGGCTGGCCCTGCTCGCCCAGCGTGCCCCGGCGCCCCAGGATGTAGCCGACGCCGATGGCCGCGAAGATCACCACGAAGCCGGAGAGCACGTCGGTCACGCGCGGCTCCTCCGGGCGGGGTTTCGGGATCGTGCCGAGTCTAAGGCCGGGCGCCGGGGCCGTCGGCGCGAGTAGCGTCCGTGGCAGGGAGGCCGGCGGGTACGGGCGGCTCTTCCGGCCGGAAGCACTCCACGCCCAGGAGGACCGATGCCCGGATCACCAGCAGCAGGATCGCCGGCGCACACGCCGCCCCCGGGCCTCGTCCTGCACCGCGTCCGCACGCACCGTTCGGCGGAGGATTTCCCCCGCACCGAGCACCTGGCCTGGAAGATCGCGCAGGTGGCGGCCGACCCCGTCCCCATTGACGAGGACGTGCGCGAGATGGTGGTGGGTCGGATCATCGACGACGCCGCGGTGGCCGCCGCCGCCTTCGTCCGCCGCCCCGTCGCGGCCGCGCGGGCGCAGGCGATGACCAGGCCCTACGCGCCCGGCGCCGCGCTGTGGGGCATCCGCGGCCGGTTCGCCCCCGAGTGGGCGGCGTGGGCCAACGGTGTGGCCGTGCGCGAGCTCGACTTCCACGACACGTTCCTCGCCGCCGAGTACGCGCACCCGGGCGACACCATCCCGCCGATCCTCGCGGTGGCCCAGCACACGGGCGCGTCGGGCGCCGACCTGGTGCGCGCCATCGCCACCGGCTACGAGGTGCAGATCGACCTGGCCCGGGGCATGTGCCTGCACGAGCACCGGATCGACCACGTGGCGCACCTCGGCGCGGCGGTGGCGGCGGGCATCGGCACGCTCCTGCACCTGGAGCCGGAGGTGATCCACCAGGCGATAGGCCAGGCCCTGCACACCACCACCGCCACCCGGCAGTCGCGCAAGGGCGCGATCTCCAGCTGGAAGGCCTACGCCCCCGCCTTCGCCGGCAAGGCCGCGGTGGAGGCCGTCGACCGGGCGATGCGGGGAGAGCGCTCGCCGGCCCCGATCTGGGAGGGCGAGGACGGCGTGATCGCGTGGCTTCTCGGCGGCCCCGACGCCGTCTACGAGATCCCGCTGCCCGCGCCGGGCGCCCCGAAGCGCGCGATCCTGGACTCGTTCACCAAGGAGCACTCGGCCGAATACCAGGCGCAGGCGGTGATCGACCTGGCCTTCCGGCTGCGCGAGCGGGTGGGCGATCCGGCCCGCATCGCGTCCGTCACCCTGCACACCAGCGACCACACGCACACCGTGATCGGCACCGGCTCGCACGATCCGCAGAAGTTCGACCCGTCGGCCTCCCGCGAGACGCTCGATCACTCGGTGATGTACGTCTTCGCCGTCGCGCTGCAGGACGGCGAGTGGCACCACGAGCGCTCCTACGCCCCCGAGCGGGCCCGCCGCCCCGACACGGTGGAGCTGTGGCGCAAGGTTTCCACCGCCGAGGATCCGGAGTGGACCCGCCGGTACCACGCCGCCGACCCGGCCGAGGCGGCGTTCGGCGCCCGCGCCGAGGTGACGCTGGACGACGGCGAGGTGATCGTCGACGAGCTGGCCGTCGCCGATGCCCACCCGCGCGGCGCCCGCCCGTTCACCCGCGCGCGGTACGTCGCCAAGTTCCGCGAGCTGGCGGAGGGCATCGTGGAGCCCGACGAGCAGGACCGGTTCCTCGGCGCGGTCGACGACGTCGCCGGCCTGCCGGCCGGGCAGCTGCACCGGATCACGTTCGCGGCCGCCGACGAGGCCCGCGCGCGGGTGCCCGCTATCCCGCAGGGGCTGCTGTGACGGCGGCGGGGCGGATGGCCGTGGCCGACCGGGTGCCGCGTGCCCGGATCAGGCGGATCGCTCAGGGCGCGGCCTGAGGCGGCCGGCGGATCGGCGCCCGATGATCTTCGCGGCCAGCGTGAACAGCAGCACCGTCGTCGCGCCCGCGGCCACCATCGTCGAGGCCAGGTCCTCCTCGAGCAGCCCGGTGCGCGTGGCCACCTCGGTGACGGCGACGATGATCGGCAGCCCGGCCGCGGAGTAGAGGCCCAGCTGCACGCGGTCGGCGGCGGTGTCGACGCTCGCGTCGTGGGGGAAGATGCGGTCGCTCAGCCACACCGGCAGGCCGCGCGCGACGAGGATGATCGCGACGAACACCACCCAGGTGCCCGGCGCGTCGGCCACGGACGCCGGGTCGATGCCCATGCCGGAGACGACGAAGAACACCGGGATGAGCACGCCGTAGCCGATCGCCTCGAGGGGCTCGTCGATCTCGGGGCGCGCCCCGCCGACCAGGCGGCGCAGGATGATGCCGGCGGCGAAGGCGCCGAGCACCACGTCCAGGTCGAACTCGGTGGCCAGGGCCATGAGCACCACCAGGAGCAGGAACACGACCCGCACGGGCAGCTGTTCGGTGCCGCCGCCCAGCGCGTCGAGGACCCGGCCGATGGCGGGGAACCGCTTGGCCAGGTGGCCGGGGACGACGGCGAGCACGACGGCGGCGACGACGAACAGCGCCAGCACGGTGACGGCCGCCCACGCGTGCCGGCCGGTGAGCAGCAGCGCCATCGCCACCACCGGCCCGAACTCGCCGATGGCGCCGTGGGCCATGACCGCCCTGCCCAGCGGCTTGTCCATCAGCCCCTCGGACTTGAGGATCGGCACCAGCGTGCCCAGCGTCGTCGAGCACATGGCGATGGCCACCGCGATGATCGAGGTGACGGAGGTGTCGTCGGTGGCGATGAGCCAGACGAGTGCCAGCGCGATGAGCAGGCTCGTCAGCCAGGCGACGCCCGCGACCCGCCCCGTCCTGCCGCGGACGAGGGCCGGGTCGAGCTCGTAGCCGGCGAGCAGGAACAGCATGCCGAGGCCGAGCTGGTCGAGCAGCGCGAGGCCTCCGGTGCTGGACGCAAGGCCCGCCACCGACGGACCGATGAGCATGCCCAGCACCAGGAGGAAGACGACGCTGGGGACGTAGCCGCGCACCGCCCGGGCCAGCAGCGGCGCGGCCACGAAGGCGAGCGCCACCCAGAACATCGAGACGATGTCGGAGGGGCCGGACGCGGCGGCATCGGCGGTGGCGGCGAGGACGGCGGTGTCCGCCGACGGGATCATGCCCGCATGGTGCCACGGCGACGAGCCGATGCGGGGCGTTTCCGCTGGGGAGAGGCGGTGCCGGGTGTGCGCGTCGCCGCCGCGCTGTGACCCGCCCAGCCGGACCGCTCGGTACGCTGTACAGCGACGGGACCCGCCGAGTGAGGGGCACGCATGAGCAGTGGGATCCGCCCCGCCCGCCGCGGCGACATCGCCGCCGTCCAGGAGATCGAGCGGCGCGCGGGCGAGGTGTTCCGGACGGTCGGGATGGACGCCGTCGCGGACGACGAACCTCCTGGCTCCGCGGAGCTGACGCGGTACATCGAGGGCCTGCGTGCCTGGGTGGCGGTGGACGCGCAGGACCGCCCCGTGGCCTACGTCCTCGTCGACCGCCTCGACGGCGAGGCGCACATCGCGCAGGTCAGCGTCGATCCCGGCGGTGCGCGCCGGGGCCTCGGCGCCAAACTGATCGAGCATGTCGACGGGTGGGCGCGGGCGGAGGGGCTGCGCGGCCTCACCCTCACCACCTTCACCTCCGTGCCGTGGAATGCGCCCTACTACGCGCGGCTGGGGTTCCGGCCGCTCGCGCCCGCCGAGCTCACCGAGGGGCTGCGCGCGGTGCGCGAGCGCGAGCGCGAGCTCGGCCTCGACCGGTGGCCGCGCATGGCGATGGTGCGTTCGTTCTGAGGGCGTCCCGGCCCCGCGCCAGTGCCCATGCCCCCGGTCGCAGTGTCTTTCGGCTCCGCTCGAGGCGCCGCCACGGAATACCCCCGCGTACCCTGGCGTTAGGCAGATAGTTGCGCTCGCAAATATAGCGGCGCAGAGCCACCCCCAGCGATCCCGGAGGCATCCATGCAGTTCGGCGTCTTCACCGTCGGCGACGTGACCACCGACCCCACCACCGGCCGCACGCCCACCGAGCACGAGCGCATCGAGGCCACCGTCGCCATCGCGCAGAAGGCGGAGGAGGTGGGCCTCGACGTCTTCGCCACCGGTGAGCACCACAATCCGCCGTTCGTGCCGTCCTCGCCCACCACCACCCTCGCCTTCATCGCGGCGTGCACCGAGCGCATCATCCTGTCCACCTCGACGACGCTCATCACCACCAACGACCCGGTGAAGATCGCCGAAGACTACGCGACGCTCCAGCACCTGGCCGGCGGGCGCGTCGACCTCATGCTCGGCCGCGGCAACCAGGGGATGGTGTACCCGTGGTTCGGTCAGGACATCCGCAAGGGCATCGACCTGGCGGTGGAGAACTACGACCTGCTGCACCGGCTGTGGCGCGAGGACGTCGTGAACTGGAAGGGGCGTTTCCGCACGCCGCTGCAGGGGTTCACCGCCACGCCGAGGCCGCTCGACGACGTGCCGCCGTTCGTGTGGCACGGCTCGATCCGCAGCCCCGAGATCGCCGAGCAGGCCGCCTACTACGGCGACGGCTTCTTCCACAATCACATCTTCTGGCCGCCCGAGCACACCAAGCGGATGGTGGAGCTCTACCGCCGCCGCTACGAGCACTACGGGCACGGCAGGGCCGACCAGGCCATCGTGGGCCTCGGCGGACAGGTGTACCTGGCCGAGAACTCGCAGGATGCGGTGCGGGAGTTCCGCCCGTACTTCGACAACGCGCCCGTCTACGGCGGCGGGCCGTCGCTCGAGGAGTTCAGCACCGAGACGCCGCTGACGGTGGGCAGCCCGCAGCAGGTGATCGACCGGACGCTGGGGTTCCGCGAGTACGTGGGCGACTACCAGCGGCAGATGTTCCTCATCGACCACGCGGGCCTGCCGCTGAAGACGGTGCTCGAGCAGCTCGACATGCTGGGCGAGCGGGTCGTGCCCGTGCTGCGCAAGGAGTTCGACGCGCTGCGGCCCGCGCACGTGCCGGAGGCGCCGACGCACGCGTCGCTGGTGGCGGCGCGGGATGCTGCGGCGGCGCCGGGTTCTGCCGCACAGGACCGCGAGGCGGTGTCGGCATGACGGCGGACCTCCGCGCCGGCGGGCAGCGCCGCATCGTCGCCGTCTCGGCCGGTCTGTCCGAGCCGTCGAGCACCCGGATGCTCGCCGACCGGCTCGGCGCGGCCGTGCGCGACGCCCTGCCGGGCGCGGAGGTGACGACCATCGAGCTGCGTGCGCTGGCGCACCCCATCGCCGACGCCATGCTCACCGGCTTCCCGTCGGGGGCGCTGCGCGAGGCCGTGGACGCGGTGGCCGGCGCCGACGGGCTGATCCTCGTCACGC
>CAZDSL010000156.1:0-3715 GCA_964507655.1 uncultured Mycobacteriaceae bacterium
TGCCGGGCCGCGACGGGCTGGTGCACATCTCCAAGCTCGGCAAGGGCAAGCGCGTGAACAAGGTGGAGGACGTGGTGAACGTCGGCACCAAGATCCGCGTGGAGATCGCCGACATCGACAACCGGGGCAAGATCAGCCTCGTGCCCGTCGACGAGGCCGACGCCGCCGCCGACGCCGCACCCGCGGAGGTCTCCGCTGAGTAGCACGGCCACGCATCCCCTGAGGGGCTTTCCGGACGACCACCGGGAGGCCCCTCAGGGCGTTCGGCGAACGGTCCTGCCCTCGGGGCTGCGGGTGGTCACCGAGCATCTGCCGGGGGTGCGCTCCGCGGCGGTGGGCCTGTGGGTGGGCGTGGGCTCGCGCGACGAGGCGCCCGCCGAGGCCGGCGCCGCGCACTTCCTCGAGCACCTGCTGTTCAAGCGCACCCCGCGCCGCACCGCGCAGTCGCTGGCCGTGGAGATGGACGCGGTGGGCGGCGAGCTCAACGCGTTCACCACCAAGGAGTACACGTGCTTCTACGCGCACGTGCTCGACGAGGATGTGGCCCTGGCCGTCGACGTGGTCGCCGATGTCGCGCTGCGCGGCGAGTGCGCCGCCGCCGACGTCACGCTCGAGCGCGAGGTGGTGCTCGAGGAGATCGCCATGCGCGAGGACGATCCAGAGGACCTGGTGGGCGACCTGCTGGTGGAGTCCGTCTTCGGCGGCCACGCGCTCGCGCGCCCCGTCATCGGCTCGGCCGAGTCGATCGAGGCGATGCCGGCCGACCGCATCGGCGGCTTCCACCGGCGGCGCTATCGCCACTCGGCCATGGTGCTGGCGGTGGCGGGCAACGTCGACCACGACGTGGTGGTCGAGCTCGCCCGGGCCGCCACCCGCGCCGACGACGCCCCCGCGGCGGTCCCCGACCCGGTGCGCTCCGGGCGGCTCGAACCGGTGGCGGGCGGGCGTGTGCTGGTGCACCAACACGACGGCGAACAGGTGCACCTGGCCCTCGGCATGCCCACGTTCGGGCGCGCCGAGCCGGAGCTGCGCTGGCCGCTCGCGGTGCTCAACCACGCGGTGGGCGGCGGGCTCAGCTCGCGGCTGTTCCAGGAGATCCGCGAGTCGCGCGGGCTGGCGTACTCGGTGTACTCGAGCATCGAGACGTTCGCCGACGCGGGCGTGTTCTCGGTGTACGCGGGCTGCCGGCCCGACAACATCCCGGCCGTCGCCGCGCAGATCGGCGCGATCCTCGAGGACGTGCGCCGTCACGGCATCACCGAGGACGAATGCACCCGGGCCCGCGGGGCGCTCCGCGGCGGGATGGTGCTGGGCCTGGAGGATTCGGGTGCCCGGATGAACCGCCTCGGCGCGGGGGAGCTGGGGCGGGGCGGCCACCGGTCGATCTCGCACAGCCTCGAGCGCATCGCGGCGGTGACGCCCGACGACGTGCGCGCGGCGGCCGATGCGCTGCTGCGGCGTCCCCGCACCGCCGCGGTGGTCGGCGACTACGACGACGCGGCGGATCTGCCGTCGGCGGTGCGCGACGCGGTCGGCGGGTGACGGCCGCCTCCGCGGGGCCGACCGGCCGCCCACCCGCGGAGGCGGCACTGCGTAGGCTGAACGGGTCGGCGGAGCAGGACGGACTGGAGGATGGACAGGTGAGCATTCGCGTCGGTGTGGTGGGTGCGGACGGCAGGGTCGGGCAGGCCATCTGCGCCGCCGTCGAGGCCGCGGACGATCTGGAACTGGCCGCGCGCGTGGACAAGGACGATGCGCTGACCGACCTGGTCGACGCCGGCGTCGAGGTGATCGTGGACTTCACCCACCCCGACGTGGTCATGGACACCCTCGAGTTCGCGATCGGGCACGGCATCCACGCGGTGGTGGGCACCACGGGGTTCGACTCCGGGCGCATCGACCGGGTGCGCGGGTGGCTCGACGCCGCGCCGAAGGTGAGCGTCCTCATCGCCCCCAACTTCGCGATCGGCGCGGTGCTGTCGATGATCTTCGCGCAGCAGGCGGCCCGCTTCTACGAGTCCGTCGAGGTCATCGAGCTGCATCATCCCAACAAGGCCGATGCGCCGTCGGGCACCGCCCACCGCACCGCCGAGCTGGTCGCGGCCGCCCGCGCCGAGGCCGGGCTTCCGGAGGGATCGCCCGACGCCACCACGCAGTCGCTCGACGGCGCGCGCGGGGCCGACGTCGACGGGGTGCGGGTGCACTCGGTGCGGCTCGCCGGCCTCGTCGCGCATCAGGAGGTGCTGCTGGGCACGGCGGGCGAGACGCTCACCATCCGGCACGATTCGATGGACCGCAACTCCTTCGCGCCCGGCGTGCTGCTCGGGGTGCGGCAGGCCCGGCAGCGGCCCGGCCTCACCGTGGGCCTCGAGAATCTGCTCGGGCTGTGACGGACGCGGCCGCAGGCCGGGAAGGCGGGGCGATGAAGGTCAAGAGTGCGATCGCGATCATCGTGCTGGCGCTGGCGGTGTACTTCGTGGTGCTCGGTCAGCGGGCATTCGACCTGATCGGCGACGGCCGGCCCGGCATGGTCGTGTTCGGCGTCGCGGTGCTGATCCTGCCGATCATGGGCGTGTGGATGATCGCCGCCACCCTGCGGTCGGCCTTCGCGCACGACAGGCTCGCCCACCGCATCGCCGACGAGGGGCTGGAGCTCGACACCGACGGCCTGCCCCGCCGGCCGTCGGGGCGCTTCGAGCGCGAGCCCGCCGACGCCCTCTTCGCGCAGGTCAAGCAGGAGTGGGAGGCGGACCCCGACAACTGGCGCAGCAACTACCGCCTGGCGCGCGCCTACGATGTGGCCGGCGACCGCAAACGCGCCCGCGAGATCATGCGGCGTGCGGTGGCGCTCGAGCACCAGGAGCGGCAGGGGCAGGCCGCGAGCTGACGACGCGGTGTGCGGCGGGGGCGGTTGACGCGTGCGTAGGGGGCGGCCGACGTGCGCGTGCGGCGGGGGCGGCTGACGTGCGCGTGCCGGTCTTCCGTTTGCGCACGTGACTGCGAGTCGCGCACGTGCTTGCGGCGGTGACCGGTTTGGTTCGCGCACGCATCTTCGGTTTGCGCACGTGACTGCGAGTTGCGCACGGGTTGGAGTGCTGCCGGAAGCCCGTCGCGCACGCGTTGTGACGAAACCCGCGATAGTCGGTGCGCGAGTGGAGGTTCGGTGCGCGAGGTTGCCAGGATCGCAACAGTCCGTGCGCGAACGGCGGTGTGGTGCGCGAGGTGGCCGGACCTGGAGGCATGGGGGAGGTCTGGTGCGCTGTTCGCAGCCCCGAGTGCGGCCGGCGCCTCGGCCTGTGCGCCTGACTTCGCCTCGCGCACGGGTTTGCGGCGGGGGCGGCTGACGTGCGCGTGCCGGTGTTCTGTTCGCGCACGTGACTGCGAGTTGCGCACGGGTTTGCGGCGGTGACCGGTCTGGTTCGCGCACGCATCTTCGGTTTGCGCACGTGACTGCGAGTTGCGCACGGGTTGGAGTGCTGCCGGAAGCCCGTCGCGCACGCGTTGTGACGAAACCCGCGATAGTCGGTGCGCGAGTGGAGGTTCGGTGCGCGAGGTTGCCAGGATCGCAACAGTCCGTGCGCGAACGGCGGTGTGGTGCGCGAGGTGGCCGGACCTGGAGGCATGGGGGCGGTCTGGTGCGCGAAATGGCCAGCGCCGCGCATGCGTGCGTGCACCCAGGCCGGCGCCGCGGCGGCCCGCCTGCATCCAGGCCGGC
>CAZDSL010000156.1:3815-7152 GCA_964507655.1 uncultured Mycobacteriaceae bacterium
CCACCGCCCACCGCAGCAATCACCGCCCCCGCGACAACCCGTGCGCGAGCGCGCAGGCGGCCACGCACTCCGCAGATCGCAAGGCCAGGGGTTACCGCGCCGGTAGGGTGGCCCCATGAGCGCGACACTGCTGGTGGTGCACCACACGCCCTCGCCGTTCATGCAGGCGATGTTCGAGTCGGTGCTGGCCGGGGCCACCGATCCCGAAATCGAGGGCGTGGAGGTGGTGCGCCGCGCGGCACTCGAGGTCACGCCGGCCGACATGCTCGCCGCCGACGGCTACATCCTCGGCACGCCGGCCAATCTCGGCTACATCAGCGGCGCGCTCAAGCATGCCTTCGATCTCTGCTACTACCCGTGCCTCGATTCCACCCGTGGCCGTCCGTACGGGTTGTATGTGCACGGAAACGAGGGGACGGAGGGGGCCGAGTCGGCGGTCGATCGCATCACCACCGGCATGGGGTGGGTCAAGGGCGCCGAGTACGTGGTGTGCTCGGCGAAACCCGCCAAGGCCGACCTCGACGCCTGCTGGGAGCTGGGCGCCACGCTCGCCGCCGGCCTCATGGAGTGACGCGCCCGGCGCCGCCTCCGCGCCCGGCTCCGCCCGCACCATCCACCCCCGGCGCCAAGCCCCCGCCCAGGCCCCCGGCGCCGCCCGCGCCGTCAGCGCTTCTCGACGAACTTCTTGAGCCCCTTGGTGGCCGTCTCGACGCCCGACTTCTGCGCCTTCTTCACGATGAACCCGGGCAGCGCGATCTTGGTCTCCACCGCGAGGTCGAAGACCACCTTGGTGCCGTCACCGGAGGGCGTGAGCACGTAGGAGCCCTCCTGCGACTTCTGCTGGTCGCTCTCGAGCAGGCTCCAGCGCACCGACTCGTCGCCGTTCCAGGTGTACTCGGCCACCTGCTCGTCGTTGATGCCCATCACCGTCATCGTGCTGCGCACACGCTTGGGCCGGCCGTCGTCGAAGCGCTCCTCGACCACCACGGACTTGTGCGTCGACGACCACGAGGGCAGCGCCTCGACGTCGGCGATCGCCGCCATCACCTCCGCGGGCGTCGCCGCGATCTCGATCTCGGAATGTCCCGTCACTGCCATGGCTGCGTGTGCCTCCCCGTAGTCGTTGCGCGGACCCGCACCGGGCCCGCGCGCGCCGGCGGCCCCCACGGCCCCCGTCGCCCGCCCATCATGCCAAGTCCCGCGCGATGCCGGGGCGGTGCACCCGCGCATGGCGGCGCCGATACCCTTGATGCGATCCTGTGAGGAGGGCCCGTGTCCCGAACCGTTCCGCTCAAGGTGCAGCTGATCTCCACGACGGATTTCGTCGCACCCGACGGCGTCCCGTGGGAGACCGACGCCGAGGGCGGCGAGGCGCTCGCCGAGTTCGCCGGCCGCGCCTGCTACGAGACGTGGGACAAGCCCAATCCGCGCACCGCCACCAACGCCGGTTACCTGCGGCACATCCTCGAGGTGGGGCACCTGTCGGTGTTCGAGCACGCCTCGGCAGGCTTCTACATCACCGGGCTGTCGCGTTCGTGCACGCACGAGCTGATCCGGCACCGGCACTTCTCCTTCTCACAGCTCTCGCAGCGCTACGTCCCCGAGCACGACGCGAACGTGGTCCCGCCGCCGGCCATCGCCGACGACCCGGAGCTGCTGGAGATCTTCCTGCGCGCCACCGAGGCCAGCCGCGAGGCGTACTCCGAGCTGCTGGGCGCCCTCGAGGAGCGCTTCGCGGGAGTGCCCAACGCCATCCTGCGGCGCAAGCAGGCGCGGCAGGCGGCCCGCTCGGTGCTGCCCAATGCCACCGAGACGCGCCTGGTGGTCACCGGCAACCTGCGCACGTGGCGGCACTTCATCGCCATGCGCGCCACCGAACACGCCGACGTCGAGATGCGCCGGCTGGCCATCGAGTGCCTGCGCAGGCTGGCGGAGGTGGCGCCCACGGTCTTCGGCGACTTCGACATCAGCGTGCTGCCGGACGGCACCGAGGTCGCCACCAGCCCGTTCGTCCTCGAGGGCTGAGCGGCGCCGGCGGGGCGGCACGGGCCGGCGTGCGGATGCCTGCCGCGCGGGCCTGACCGGGTAGCGTTGTCAGCCATGAGCACTGGTAGCCCGGCATCCGCCGCCGAGTCGCACTTCGGCACCGTCCTCACGGCCATGGTCACGCCGTTCGCCGCGGACGGCTCGCTCGACCTCAAGGCCGGCGTGCGGCTGGCCCGGCACCTCGTGGACGGGGGCTGCGACGGGCTGGTGCTCGCGGGCACCACGGGCGAGTCGCCCACCACCACCGAGGCCGAGAAGATGCAGCTGCTCGACGCGGTGCTCGCCGAGGTGGGCGACCGCGCCCGCATCGTCGCCGGCGCGGGCAGCTACGACACCGCCCACAGCGTGGAGCTGGCGCGCGACGCCGCCGCCGCGGGCGCGCACGGCCTGCTGGTGGTCACCCCGTACTACTCACGGCCGCCGCAGCGCGGGCTGTACGAGCACTTCATCGCGGTGGCCGACGCCACCGAGCTGCCGGTGATGCTCTACGACATCCCGCCGCGCTCGGTGGTCCCCATCGAATCGGACACGCTCCGGCTGCTGGCCGAGCATCCGAACATCGTCGCGGTCAAGGACGCCAAGGGCGACCTCAACGCCGGCGCCGACCTCATCGCCCACACGCCGCTGGCCTTCTACTCCGGCGACGACCCGCTCAACCTGCCGTGGCTCGCGGTGGGGGCGACGGGCATGGTGAGCGTCATCGGGCACCTCGCGCCCGGGCGCCTGCGCGACCTGCACACCGCGGTCCGCGCGGGCGATCTCGCGCGGGCCCGCGCCGTCAACGCGTCACTGCTGCCGCTGGTGCACGCGGTGAGCGCGCTGGGCGGCGTCACAGCATCCAA
Source organism: uncultured Mycobacteriaceae bacterium (assembly GCA_964507655.1). Taxonomy (GTDB): domain Bacteria; phylum Actinomycetota; class Actinomycetes; order Mycobacteriales; family Mycobacteriaceae; genus Tomitella. Next base: position 6,704 of record CAZDSL010000156.1, read on the forward strand.
GGCAGGCCTGCGCCTGCAGGGCATGGACGTCGGAGAGCCCCGGCTCCCGCAGATCCCGCCCACACCACCACAAATCGAGGCACTGGAGGCCGATATGCGCGCTGCGGGGGTTCTGTCATGAGCGGAAACAGATCAGGACGCGGCGGTTCGCGCGGCAAGTCGTCGGGCCGCGGCCCGCAGCAGCAGCGTCCGCCGCAGAACCGCACCGACGCGCCCGAGGGTGCCGTCGGCACCGCGCCCGCCACCCGGCTGGGCTCGCCGAAGAAGCTGGCGAAGAACGGCCTGCGCATCGTCGCGCTGGGCGGCATCGGCGAGATCGGCCGCAACATGACGGTCTTCGAGTACCGCGGCAAGCTGCTCATCGTCGACTGCGGCGTGCTCTTCCCCGAGGACGCGCAGCCGGGCGTCGACCTGATCCTGCCCGACTTCTCCTACATCGAGGACCGCGC
>CAZDSL010000157.1:0-7142 GCA_964507655.1 uncultured Mycobacteriaceae bacterium
CCCCGCGTCGCGACCCCGCGGCAGATCAGTGCAGGAACGGTGCGGCGCGGTCCATCAGATCGAGCACCGGCTGCGGCGCCACGCCCAGCACGATGGTCACCGCCACGCTCACCGCCACGGCCACCGCGGTGCCGATACCCGGGGTGACCACCCGCGGGGTGTCGTCGGTGGGCTCGGCGAAGAACATCAGCACGATCACGCGGACGTAGAAGAACGCCGCGATGGCGCTGCACACCACGCCGACGATGACGAGCGCCGTCTCGCCGCCGTCGAGCGCCGCCCCGAACACGGCGAACTTCGCGACGAACCCGCTGGTGAGCGGAATGCCGGCGAAGGCGAGCAGAAGCAGCGACAGCGCCGTGCCGAACACGGGATGCCGGCGCCCCAGCCCCGCCCACAGCTCCGTGCGCGGCTCCTCCTCCGCGCACGGGTCGGCGTCGTCCGCACCGGGCCGCCGCCGCACCAGGCTCACCAGCGCGAAGGCCCCCACGGCACTGAATCCGTACGAGGCCAGGTAGAACAGCGCCGCCGGCAGCCCGGGTCCGCCGCCCGGCACCACCGCGGTGAGCATGAACCCCACGTGCGAGATCGATGAGTACGCGAGCATGCGCTTGACATCACCCTGGGTCAGGGCCGCCAGCGAGGCGTACACCATGGTCACCAGCGCCACGGCCCACAGCACCGGCCGCCACTGGTCGTGCAGCCCGGGCAGCGCCACGAACACCACCCGCATCAGCGCGCCGAAGGCGGCGATCTTGGTGGCCGATGCCATGAACGCGGTGACGGGGGTGGGCGCCCCCTGGTAGACGTCGGGGATCCATGAGTGGAACGGCACCGCCCCCACCTTGAACAGGAGCCCCACGCCCAGCAGCCCGGCACCGACGAGCGCCAGCACCGTGGCGCCGCCGGGCCCGCCGGAGGCCACCCCCGCGCGCACCGCGTCGCCGATGCCGGCGAGCGAGACCGTGCCCGCATAGCCGTAGAGCAGCGCGGCGCCGAAGACGAAGAACGCCGACGAGTACGCGCCCAGCAGGAAATACTTGAGCGCCGCTTCCTGCGACAGCAGCCGCCGGTGCCGCGCCAGCCCGCACAGCAGGTACAGCGGCAGCGAGAGCACCTCGAGCGCGATGAACATCGTGATGAGGTCGCCCGAGGCGGGGAAGAGCATCATGCCGCCGACGGCGAACATGGCCAGCGGCAGGATCTCGGTCTGCCGCAGCCCCGCCCGCCGGGCGAGCGCCTCGGACGCGGTGCCCGGCACGGCCGACGCCTGCGGCGCGAAGTGCACCGACCCTCCGCCGCCCGCGGCGGCCATCGCACGGGCACGGCCGCCGCGCACGCCCAGGCGGTCGTCGGCGAACAGCAGCAGCGACAGCGCAGCCACGAGCAGCACGGTGCCCTGCAGCACCAGGGCCGGGCCGTCCGCCACCACCGAGCCCTCCATCACGGCGCGCCGCGCACCGGCGAGCGCGATCACCGCCGCGAAGCCCCCGGCCAGTCCCGCCGCCGCGATGACCCGCTGCACTGCCGGGCGCGCGGCGCGCGGCACTGCCGCCTCGGCCAGCACACCGAGCACCGCGGCCGCGAACACGGCGAGCATCGGCGAGAGCGCCGCCCAGTCGATGTGCGGGAGCGCGCCCTCCGCCAGCATCTGCTGCGTCATGGGTGACCGCCTCCCTCCGCGGTCGCGGCCGCCGGCGGCGCCGTGGGGGCCGGGTCGGTCTCATGCACCGCGGTGAGCCCGGCGCCCACCGCGGGATCGATGGCGTCGAGCACCGGCTTGGGATACAGCCCGAGCACCAGCAGCAGGGCCAGCAGCGGCGCGACGGCGACGATCTCGCGGGGGCGCAGGTCGCGCACCCCGTGCGCCGCGTCGCCGCCGCGCCCGCCCATCACCCGCTGGTAGAGCCACAGTATGTACACGGCCGAGAGCACCAGGGCGATGCTGGCGATGATCGCGGCTGCGCCGTAGCGCGTGTAGGTGCCGATGAGCACGAGGAACTCGCTGATGAACGGCGCCAGGCCGGGCAGCGACAGCGTCGCCATCCCCGCCACCAGGAAGGTGCCCGCCAGGATCGGCGCGGTGCGCTGCACCCCGCCGAACGCGGCGATCGCGCGCGTGCCCCGGCGCGTCACCAGGAACCCGGCCAGGAGGAACAGCGCGGCGGTGGAGAGCCCATGATTGACCATGTACAGCGCCGAGCCCGACTGCCCCTGGCTGGTGAGGGCGAAGATGCCGAGGATGATGAAGCCGAAGTGCGAGATCGAGGTGTAGGCGATCAGCCGCATCACGTCGCGCTGGGCGATGGCGAGCGCGGCGCCGTAGACGACGGCGATCACGGCGAGCGCCACGATCCACGGCGCGAACGTGCGCGCGGGCCCGGGGAAGAGCTCGATGGCGAAGCGGAGCATCGCGAACGTGCCCACCTTGTCGACCACCGCCATCATGAGCACCGCCACCGACGGGGTGGTGAACACGGCGGCGTCGGGCAGCCAGGTGTGCAGCGGCCACAGGGGTGCCTTGACGGCGAACGCGAACATGAAGCCGAGGAACAGCGCGTTCGCCACCGGGGCGGGGATCTCCAGCGCGCCGGACGACACGGCGCGCGAGAGCGCGGGCAGATCGAAGGTGCCCGAGGAGAACGGGCCGGTGCCGGAGGCGGAGGCCACGTGCAGGCCGATCACGGCGGCGAGCATGATCAGCCCGCCGAGCAGGTTGTAGAGCAGGAACTTCACGGCGGCACGCGAGCGCGCGCCGGCCTCGCGGGCATGCTGCCCGTAGCCGCCGATGAGGAAGTACAGCGGCACGAGCATCGCCTCGAACACCACGTAGAACAGGAAGACGTCGAGGGCGGTGAACGAGACCATCACCATGGCCGCCGTGGCGAGCACCAGCGCCACGTGGATGTGCGCGCGGCGCCCGCCCCGCGCGCCCGCGCCGGCCCCGGGCTGCGGCCCGTCCGGCGCGCCGTCGGAGCCCGCGGGCGGGTCGGCGTCGTGCCAGCCGGCGAGCATCAGCAGCGGCAGCAGCACCGCGGTGAGCAGGACCAGCGCCAGCCCCACCCCGTCGAGCCCGAGGTGGTAGCCGGCGCCGAGCGCGCGGATCCACTGGTGGTGCTCCTCGAACTGGTAGCGGGGCCCGCCGGTGTCGAAGCGCACGGCCACCACGATCGCCACCACGAGGGTCGCCGCCGCCACCGCGGCGCCCAGCGACTTCGCGGCGGCCGCGCGCCCGCGGGGCACGGCGAACACGGCGAACGCGCCCGCCGCGGGCAGCGCCCACAGCAGCGTCAGCCACGGGAATCCGTTCATCACATCCTCCCCAGCACGACGATCGCGAGCAGCAGCACCGCGCCGGCGAACATCGTCAGCGCGTAGTTGCGCACGAAGCCCGTCTGCGCGTGCCGCACCAGGGCCGACACGCCCATCGCGGCCGCCGCCAGCGCCTCGACCACCCGGTCGATGCCGCGGCGCTCGACCACATCGAGCGAATCCGTCAGCGCGGCGCCGGGGCGCATGAACACCGCCTCGTTGAACGCGTCGCCGTACAGGTCGCGGCGGGCCGCGGCGGTGACGGGCGAGACGTCGGCGGGCGCCTCGCCCGGCACCTCCCGCAGCGCGTACGCCCGGTAGGCGACGCCGACGCCGGCGAGCACCACCAGCAGCGTGATCACCGTGATCGACCAGGCCGGGATCGGCGGCGAGGCGTGCCCGTCGCCCACCACCGGGGCCAGCCACCGTTCGAGCCGGTCGCCCAGCGTGAGGGCGCCGCCCGCGAAGATCGACCCGAGCGCCAGCACGATCATCGGCACCGTCATCGACGAGGGCGCCTCGGCCGGCTCGGGCATCGTCACCTCGCCGGTGGCCTCGACGCGGGTGGGCCGCCAGCGCCGCTCGCCGAAGAACGTCATGAGCATGACGCGGGTCATGTAGAACGCGGTGAGCCCGGCGCCGGCGATGGCCGCGATGCCCAGCACCGCGCCCGCCGCGCCCCCGTGGGCGAACGCGGCCTCGATGATCTTGTCCTTGGAGAAGAACCCCGAGAACGGCGGTATGCCGATGATGGCCAGGTACCCCAGGCCGAACGTGACGAAGGTGATCGGCATGAAGGCGCGCAGCCCGCCGAGCCGGCGCATGTCCACCTCGTCGTGCATCGCGTGCATCACCGAGCCGGCGCCCAGGAACAGCCCCGCCTTGAAGAACCCGTGGGTGAGCAGGTGCAGGATCGCGACCGCGTACCCGGCCGGCCCGAGGCCCGCGGCGAGGACCATGTACCCGATCTGGCTCATCGTCGAGGCGGCGAGCGCCTTTTTGATGTCGTCCTTGGCGCAGCCGATGACCGCACCGAACAGCACCGTCACCGTGCCCACCGTCAGCGCCGCGGCGCGCGCGCCCTCCGACAGGTCGAACAGCGGGCCGGAGCGCACGATGAGGTACACGCCCGCCGTCACCATCGTCGCGGCGTGGATCAGCGCCGAGACCGGCGTGGGGCCCTCCATCGCGTCGCCCAGCCACGACTGCAGCGGCACCTGGGCCGACTTGGCGCACGCGGCCACCACCAGCAGCAGGCCGATCGCCGTGACGGTGCCCTCGCCCATCCCCCCGGCGGCGCCGAACACGTCGCCGAAGCCCACCGAGCCCACGGCGGCGAACATGACCATCATCGCGATGACCATGCCCATGTCGCCCACCCGGTTGACCACGAACGCCTTCTTGGCGGCCGTGGCCGCGGACGGCCGGTACTGCCAGAACCCGATGAGCAGGTAGGACGCCAGGCCCACACCCTCCCAGCCCAGGTACAGGCCGAGGTAGTTGTCGGAGAGCACCAGCACGAGCATCGCCGCGAGGAAAAGGTTGAGGTACGCGAAGAACAGGCGCCGCCCCTTGCCGGGCCCGAACCGCCCGGCCGGGTCGGGCCCGTGCGCCATGTACCCCACCGAGTACAGGTGGATCAGCGAGCCGACCCCCGTGATGAGCAGCACGAAGCACAGCGAGAGCGGGTCGATGCGCAGGCCGAAATCGATGTGCAGCGCCCCCGCCGGCACCCACGCGAACAGGACGTGGTCGGCCGAGCGGGCCGACGCGTCCTGCCCGAGCATCTGCACGAGCAGCGCCACGCCCACGCCGAACGACGCCACCGCGGTGAGGCACCCCAGCAGGTGGCCCCACCGGTCGCTTCGCCGCCCCGCCAGCAGCAGGAGCAGCGCGCCCGCGGCCGGCAGCGCCGGCACCAGCCACGCCACCGAGGCCGCCCCGCCCGCCATGGCCGCCTGCTCCGCGAGCACCGCCGGCGCCATCAGTGCCTCAGCTCGCTGGGCTCGTCCACCGACTCGGTGCGGCGCGCGCGGAAGACCGTCATGATGATCGCCAGCCCCACCACCACCTCCGCCGCCGCCACGACCATCGTGAACAGGGCCAGCACCTGCCCGTCCAGGTCGTCGAGGCGGCGCGCGAAGGTGACGAAGGCCAGGTTGCCCGAGTTGAGCATGAGCTCGATGCACATGAACACCACCAGCGCGCTGCGCCGCACGAGCACACCCACCGCGCCGATGGTGAACAGGATCGCCGCGAGGTAGAGGTAGTTGTCGGGGTTCACGTCCACTCCTCCCCGTCCGCGCCGCCGTCCCCGCCACCGTTCCGGCCGCCGTCCCCGCCCGGCCCCAGCGACCGGCCGTCGCCGCCGTCGCGGCCGTCGCCGAGGCGCCCCGGCCCCACGCTGGTGTGCGATGCGCGCAGCACCGCGCTCACCGACAGCGCGGAGGGCGAGCCGTCGGGCAGCCGGGCCGGCGCGTCGACGGCGTTGTCGCGCGCGTACACCCCCGGCGGCGGCAGCGGCGTCACGTGGCCGCCCGTGCGGAAGCGCGCCCGCGAGCGGTCGCGCTGGGTGAGCACCGGGGTCACCTGCTCGCGGTGCGCGAGGATCATCGCGCCCACCGTGGCGGTGATGAGCAGCGCCCCGGTGAGTTCGAAGGCCCACAGGTAGCGGGTGAACAGGAGGTCGGCGAGGGCGTCCATGTACGACTCGTCCGGGGCGCCCGGCGCCGCCGTGTTGCCGGGCCCCATGGCGGCCACCGCGTGCCCGATGCCGCCCACGAGCAGCGCGCCGAACCCGATGCCCAGGACTATCGCCGCCGACCGCTGGCCGTGCAGCGTCTCCGTCAGCGATTCTTCCGATGAGATGCCTACGAGCATGAGCACGAACAGGAACAGCATCATCACCGCGCCCGTGTACACCACCACCTGGACGACGCCGAGGAACAGCGCGCCCTGCGCGATGTAGAAGACCGCCATGATGATCATCGTCAGCGCCAGCATCAGCGCCGAGTACACCGCGCGCGAGGAGGCGACGACACCGATCGCGGCGATCACCGCGATCACCGCGAGGATCCAGAACAGAACGGCCTCGCCCGTGGAGGTGGTGGCGGAGACGTCCGGCGCCGCCCCGCCGCCGCCCACCGAGCCGGCCGCCGCCAGCAGCGCCGCGCCGGGGCTCACGGGGCCTCCCCCTGCGGCGCGGCGGGGCCCACCTCGCCCCGGTAGTACGTCTCGTCCGTGGCGCCCGGTGCCATGGGGTGCGGGGGCGGTTCCATGCCCTCCTGCAGCGGCGCGAGGAGGCGGTCCTTCTCCCAGATGAGCCCCGCGCGGTCGGTGCCGGCCATCTCATAGTCGGGGATCATCGTCAGCGCACGCGTGGGGCAGGCCTCCACGCACAGTCCGCAGCCGATGCACCGCAGATAGTTGATCTGGTACACGCGGCCGTAGCGCTCGCCCGGCGAGTAGCGCTCCTCGTCGGTGTTGTCGGCGCCCTCCACATAGATCGCGTCGGCCGGGCACGCCCACGCGCACAGCTCGCAGCCGATGCACTTCTCGAGCCCGTCGTCGTAGCGGTTGAGCTGGTGGCGCCCGTGGTAGCCGGCCGCGAGCTCGCGCTTCTCCTCCGGGTAGAACTCGGTGTTGGGCTCCGCGAACATCGTCGCGAACGTGACGCCCAGCCCCTCGAAAATGCCGCCGACGTCGGACATCTCACGCCTCCTCTCGGCCCGCGGCGGACGCGCCCGCCGCGGGATCGGGCAATGCGGGCGCGCCGCGCTGCCCGGGCAGCGGCGGGACGGGGAAGCCGCCCGCCAGGGGATCGAACGGGG
>CAZDSL010000158.1:0-7113 GCA_964507655.1 uncultured Mycobacteriaceae bacterium
GCCGCCGCCGACCGCCTGATCCCCCTGCAGGGCGCCCGCAACGTGCGGCACCTCGGAGGCTTCCCCACCCGCGACGGCCGTCGCACCCGCCCCGCCGTCCTGCGCGGCGACGGCATCAGCCGGCTCACCGACGCCGACGTGCAGGTGCTCGCCGACACGGGCGTGACGGTGGTGGTCGACTTCCGCGGCGACGGCGAGATCGCCTCCGCGGGCGCCGACAGGCTGCCGCCCGGCACCCGGTGGGTGCACGCGCCGATCGCGGACGACTCCTCCCAGGCGCTCTCGGCGGCGATCACCAGCGCATTCGACACGGGCGACGGCGACACGCTGCGCAGCGTGCTCGGCGACGGCAGGGCCGAGGAGATCGCCCGGCGCGGGCTGGCCGCGCACCTCGACCGCCCGGCCGCGATGGACGGCTACGCGCAGGTGGTGCGCGAGGTGGCGGGCACCCCGGGCACGGTGCTGTTCCACTGCGCTGGCGGCAAGGACCGCACCGGGATGATGGCGGCGATCGGGCTGGGGCTCGTCGGCGTCGACGATGACGAGATCGTCGCCGACTACCTGGCCTCGAACCGGTACAATGCGCAGCGCAACGAGGCGATGTACGCGCGGCTCGCGGGCCACGGCATCGATCCCGAGCTCGTGCGCCCGCTGCTCGAGCAGCACCCCGAGGGGATCACGGGCATGCTCGCCGAAATGCGCCGCCGGCACGGCGGGTGGGACGCCTTCGCCGTCGACTCGCTGGGACTCGAGCCGGACACGATCGCGGCGTTCCGGGGGCGGCTGCTCGGCTGACGCCCGCTACCCCCGCAGCTCGCCGAGAGCCCGCGCGAACGGCCGGTCCTCGGCGGGGTCGCCGGGCGGGGCCACCACCAGTTCGTCGGCGAGGGACCCGTACCGTTCGCGCAGCATCGCGGGCAGTTCGCCGTAGGGCACCTGGGGCGCCAGCGCGTCGAGCATCGCGTCGTCCACCACGTCCGTCATCGCCGCCCAGTCGCCCGCTTTCGCCTCGGCCCGCAGCCGGTCGGCCCGCTCGCCCATGCCCAGCGCGTCGAGCGCACCGCGGTAGGCGGGCGTCGAATACAGGAAGGCCATCGAGCGGCGTTTCGCCTCCCGCGCCTCCGCGGCAGAGCGGGCGTCGGCGCCGCTGATGTACTGCGCCGACGCGGTGATCGTCACCGTGCGCCCCGCCTCGGCCGCCGCCGCGCGGGCCGTCCCGGCCGCCTCCTCGAGCACCACGGGCAGCGCGCTGGTGGGGTGCGTGATGAGGCCGTCGGCGACGGTCCCCGCCAGCCGGCACATCCCCGCGCCGACGCCGCCGAGGTGGATCGGGATCCGTGGATGCGCGATGGGGCCGGGCGTGAAGTACGGCTGCAGCCGTGTGAGCGTGTAGTGCTCCGAGCGGTAGTCGATGCCGCCGCCCGCATCGAACGCGTCCCACGCCGCGCGCACCGCGCCCACGTAGTCGCGCATCCGGCCCAGCGGCTCCGCCCAGTCCACGCCGAAACGGCCCACGATGTTGCCGCGCACCTGCGTGCCCAGGCCCAGCTCGAACCGCCCGCCCGAGGCGTCGGCCACGTCGCGCGCCGCCAGCGCCATCGTCATGGGGCTGCGCGGGAAGGCCACCGTCACCGCCGTGCGCACGGTGAGCGTGCTGCTCGCCTGCGCCGCGAGCAGCGCGATGAGCAGCGAATCGTGCACCGTCTCGGGCACGTGCACGCCGTCGTAGCCCAGCGCCTCCATGCGCCGCACGGCGGGGGCGACGCCGGCCGGGGGAGTGGCGGCGTCGAGCAGGGCGAACACGCGCATGGCCACGATCCCTTCCCGCGGGCCGCCGCGTGCGCCCGCCGCCGTCGCGACTCTAGCCGGTGCGGGGAGGGCGGGGCCCGAGGAACTCCCACGCATCCGGCGTGCACGAGAATCGTCGGATGCCCACCACCGCGCAGCCCGCCGTCCGCCTCGCCGTCGAGCACCACCTGGCCCGCCTCACCATCGACAACCCGCGGCGCGCCAACTCGCTCACCCGCGGCATGCTGGGCGACCTGCGGCGGCACCTGGACGCTGTCGCCGACGACCCGCGCGTGCGGGCGGTCGTGCTCACCGGCGCGGGGCGCGACTTCTGTGCGGGCCTCGACATCACCGGCATCCGCGCAGGCGACCCGGACAGCATCGAGCACGAGTACGTGGGCGTGGAGGCCGCGCTGGCGGGCTGCCCCACGCCGACGATCGCGGCCGTGCGCGGGCACTGCATCGGCGGCGGCACGCAGCTCGCCATGGCCTGCGACCTGCGGATCGCCTCGGACACGGCCAGGTTCTCGATCACCCCGGCCAAGCTGGGCCTGGTGTACCCGCCCGACTCGATCGAACGCCTGGTGGCGGTGGCGGGGCCGGCGGCCGCCAAGCGTCTGCTGTTCACGGCCGAGCCGATCACCGCCGAGGCGGCGCTGGGCTGCGGGCTCATCACCGACCTCGCGGCGGACGACGACCTCGACGACGCCGCCGCGCGCACGGCCGGGCTGATCGCCACCCGATCGCCAGTGACGATCGCGGCGGCCAAGCACATGATCCACGACGCCATCCGGCACGGCGCCGTCCGCGACGCGGTGCGCGACCGGTGGGCGTCGGCCCCCAACCCCGACCTGCCGGAGGGGCTCGCCGCCTTCGCCGCGAAGACGGCGCCGCACTTCCCCGGCCGCGCGGAGTGAACGCGCGGCCGCCCCGACGGACTCGCGGCCAGCCGGGGCGGCGGTGGGGGATCCCCGCCGGAGTCAGCCCTGGTTGAGGAGGCTGCTGCCGGTGTTCAGCAGGCTCAGCGAGCCGTTCGCGATCCCGAACGAGGCCTGGATGATGCCCAGAATTGCCGTGGCGATGCCCATGTGAATGACCCTCCCGATGTGTTGCCTGCAACTGACCGTGCAGAGGTTACGCCCGGATACGTCACAGGTGAAGGACCGGATGGCCGTATTGAATTAACACGGAGCCGGACGCCCGCCCTACGCCCGCGCCAGCACCTCCACGTGCGGGATCACCAGCACCCCGTCGGGGTCGGCGGCCCACCGCAGCCACGCCGCCGCGATGTCCTCCAGCTCGCCGCGCGTCGCCCAGCCGGCGCCGGTGAGCTGGCCGGCGATCGCCGAATGCAGGATCCGCTCCGCCCACATCCCGCCCCACCACGCGCGCGCGTCGGCGTCGGCGAAGCACCACGTGCTCGCGCTGACGGCCACCTCCCCGAAGCCCGCCGCCCGCGCCCAGGCGGGCAGCCGCCGCCCCGCGTCCGGCTCGCCGCCGTTGGCCCGCGCCGCCCGCCGGTACAGCTCCCGCCACCGGTCCAGCTCGGGCAGCAGCGGGTACCACGTGAAACCGGCGTAGTCGGCGTCGCGCGCCGCCACCAGCCCGCCCGGCCGGCACACCCGCCGCATCTCGGCCAGCGCGGCCACCGGGTCGGCCACGTGCTGCAGCACCTGATGCGCGTGCACCACGTCGACGGAGTCGTCGGGCAGGCTCAGCGCGTGCACGTCCGAGACCACGCAGCGCACGTCGACGCCGCGCTCGGCGCAGGTGGCGCGGGTCAGCGCCATCGCCTCCTCGGTGGCCTCGACGGCGGTGACCCGCCCGGGCGCGACGGCGGCCGCCAGGTCGGCGGTGATGGTGCCGGGGCCGCTGCCCACGTCGAGCAGGCTCATGCCGGGGCGCAGGTGCGCCAGCAGGTAGGCGGCCGAATCGGCGGCGGTGCGCACATTGTGCGAGCGCAGCACCGACGCGTGGTGGCCGTGCGTGTAGACGGCGGAAGGCGGGCCGGGCCTATCGGACGGCATGGGCGGGTCGGACTGCATGGTCGGGTCGGACGGCATGGGCGCTCCTGACGTCGTGGCGGTGCCTCCGACGCTACGAGCGATGTTCAAATGATGAAACCGGATTCTCAGATTGTGAGAACCGGGTCAGTCGACGTGGATCGTCCCGCTGCACGGCACGGACGGGAAACCCCACAGCGCATGGTGGTTGTAGGCGCTGATCGTCAGCGCCACGTCGCCCGGCCCGCTGTCGATGGTGTAGCCCGGCGAGGCGTGCGAGCCGGGGTTGGCGACGCGCATCGAATCCTGGATGGTGCCGGTGGCGCCGGTGGCGGTGTTGGTCCAGTCGATGCGGAAGTCCGAGTCGTACCCGCCGGCGAAGAACCACAGGCTGCTCGGGGTGAAGTCGATGCGCGCCTGCCCGGGCCGGGCGGTGTCCTGCAGCACGTAGAGCTGGCTGAAGGCGTAGGGCTGATCGACGATGTAGGGGCTCAGGCCCAGGCACGGGCCGTCCATCGGCACCACGTCGGAATGCAGCTCGGCGTTCGCGGTGCCCGCCGCGCCGATGCCCAGCGCCACCGCGCCGGCCGCCGCCAGGGCGCCCGCCGCGATGCGTGTCGTCCGCCGCATGGTCATGACCACTCCTCTGTTCGGGGGCAGCGTGACCAGCCAGCATAGGTGCGGCGCCCGGGAAACGGAATGCCGTCAGGCCCAGCCGAGCTCGTGCAGCTGCTCGTCGTCGATGCCGAAGTGGTGCGCGAACTCGTGGATCACCGTCACCCGCACCTCGTGCACCAGCTCGTCCTCGTCGCGGCACATCTCCATCAGCGGGGCGCGGTAGATGAAGATCGCGTCGGGCAGCGAGCCCGCGTACCAGCTGTCGCGCTCGGTGAGCGCCACGCCCTCATAGAGCCCCAGGATCTCGGGGTCGTCGGGATTGCGCTCCTCGACCAGCACCACCACGTTGTCGATGGCGTCGACCAGCCGCTGCGGAAGCGTGTCGAGCGCGTCCGACACCAGCTCCTCGAAGCGCTGCTCGCTCACCCGTACCGGCACGGCGCGCCTACTCGCCCGGCAGCGGGACGGGGGACGGCACGGTGCGGCCGGGCGGGCCCTCCGGCGCGGGCTGCGGCGCCTTGCCGTCGATGGTGAACTGCCCCTTGGCGTCGCCCGCGAGCACCGAGTACGCGCCCTCGGCCTTGCCCGCGCCGATCGTGCAGTCGACCTTGCGGCTGCCCGCCAGCCAGCTCGGCAGCGACTGGGTGCCCCAGTACACCGTGAGCGTGGTGTTGTGCAGCGCCTCCTCGCCGCCGAGGAAGTCGAGGCTGATCTTGCGGCACGTGTCGCCCAGGAAGGCGTCCTGATCCTCCAGCGTGGGCCAGTCGCCCGGGAACTTCTGCGCCAGATCCACCTGGCCGGTGACCTCCACGGCGTGGTCGGCGGCGCAGTCGACGGGGTCGGAGGGCAGCCCGTTCTCGATGCCCAGGCACGTGCCGGGCGGGTGCACGCGCGACTGGTCCTGCTCCGCCACCCGGCCCGTGATCGGCATGAACGTGGTGCCGTCCACGCCCGTCTCCTGCAGGCCGCACAGCACGGTGCGCTCGCCGGCCGACCAGCCCTTGCCGCCGGGGTGGATCAGCCCCACGGTGAACCGGCCCGACGGGTCGAGCGTGCCGCCCAGGTAGCGGTCGACCGCCGGCGCGCACACCGAATCGCGCAGCGTGGCGTACCGCTGCGCGTCGGAGAGCTGGGCGTGCGGGCCGAACTCGCTGCTGGGGAAGCTGCTCAGGTCCACCCGCGAGGCCACCTCGAACAGGTGCGGCTTGCCGCAGTCGGCCTCCTCGATGGTGGGATTGGCCTGATCCTCCCAGGTGAGGCAGGTGCCGGCCTGCGCGCCCGCGAAGGCGGGGCCCTCGGCCGAGCCCGTCTTGAGCGGGGCGTCGCCCGCCGCCGCCACCTCGGACGGCTCCGACGAGCCGAAGACGCTGTCGAGGTTGCCGGTGGACACCAGCGTGATCACCGCGGCCGCCAGCGAGCCCAGCGCCACGAGCACCAGCGTGCGGCGCAGGTTCTGGGCGGTGAGGTGCGGGCGCTCGGCGGGGGCTTCGGTGGCCTCGGGGGTCTCGCCGGCGGGCGCGTCCGGGGCCGCATCGTCGGGCGCGTCCGGGGCCCGGTCGGCGCCGGGCAGGTCGCCGGGTGCGGGCGCGCCGGACGGCGGCCGGTACTCGGCCTGATCGGGGGCGGTGGCGTCGCGGTCATCACTGCCGCGGCGGCGACGGAAGAGGGACATCGCCCACTATGATGCCTGGCCCGCGTGCGCTGCGCCCGCCCGAGCCGCCGATCGGCCCGCGCGCCCGGTCCGCGGGGCGACCGGGTGCGCTGCCAAGTAAGGTCGGTGAACGTGATCGACCTGAAGATCCTCCGCGAAGACCCCGAGGCCGTGCGCGCCTCCCAGCGCACCCGGGGCGAGGACCCCGCGCTGGTGGACGCGCTGCTGGAGGCCGACGCCGCGCGCCGCTCCGCCATCGCCGCCGCCGACGCGCTGCGCGCCGAGCAGAAGGCGCACGGCCGGCTGGTGGGCAAGGCCTCCCCGGAGGAGCGTCCCGCGCTGCTCGAGCACGCCAAGGAGCTCGCGGCCCGGGTCAAGCAGGCGGCCGCCGACGAGACGGCCGCCAAGGCCGCGCTCGACGCCGCCCACCGCGCCATCCCCAACATCGTGCAGGAGGGCGCACCGGCCGGCGGCGAGGACGATTTCGTCGTGCTCGAGCACGTGGGCGAGCCGCCCGTCATCGCCGACCCCAAGGACCACGTCGACCTCGGCGAGGCGCTCGGCCTGTTCGACATGGCCCGCGGCGCCAAGGTGTCGGGCTCGCGCTTCTACTTCCTCACCGGCGCGGGCGCGCTGCTGCAGCTGGGCCTGCTGCAGCTCGCCGCGCAGAAGGCCACCGCCAACGGCTTCACGCTGATGATCCCGCCGGTGCTCGTGCGCCCCGAGATCATGGCCGGCACCGGCTTCCTGGGCGCCCACTCGGACGAGATCTACCACCTCGAGGAGGACGACCTCTACCTCGTCGGCACGTCCGAGGTGCCGCTGGCCGGCTACCACTCCGACGAGATCCTCGACCTCTCGGCCGGCCCCAAGCGCTACGCGGGCTGGTCGTCGTGCTTCCGCCGCGAGGCCGGCAGCTACGGCAAGGACACCCGCGGCATCATCCGGGTGCACCAGTTCGACAAGGTCGAGATGTTCACCTACTGCCGGCCCGAGGACGCCGACGCCGAGCACCAGCGGCTGCTGGGCTGGGAGAAGGAGATGCTCGCCGCC
>CAZDSL010000159.1:0-6599 GCA_964507655.1 uncultured Mycobacteriaceae bacterium
CGCCGTCGCCCGCGCCGCCGGCGCGCGCCCGCTCCCCCGCCCGCGGTCCGGGCCCGTGCCCGTCGTCGTCGACGATCACCGCGCGCTCACGCAGCGTCACCGCGCACCGCCGGGCGCCGCTGTGCCGCACCACGTTGGTCACGCCCTCGCGCAGCGCCCAGGCGAACAGCTCGCGCCTCCCCGGCGGCACGGCCTCGGCCGACGCCGGAAGGTCGGCCTCGATCCCCGCCGCCGTCAGCGCCGACGCCGCCGCCGCCAGCTCGCCCTCGAGGGTGACGCTGCGCATGCGGGCCACGGTGCGCCGCACATCGGCCAGCGACTGCCGGGCGAGCGATTCGATGTCGTCCACCTCGGCGCGGGCCCGGTCGAGCGCGGCCCCCTCGGGCCCCGCCGCGCCGCCCAGCAGCCGCCCGGCCAGCTCCGCCTTGATCGCCACCACCGACAGCGAGTGGCCGAGGATGTCGTGCAGGTCGCGGGACACGCGCTCGCGCTCCGCCACCACCGCCAGCTCCGAGATCGTCTCGCGCGCCGCCACCAGCTCGCGGTTGCGGGTGACGAGCTGGCCGACGCCCCAGCCGGCCACCGCGGCCAGCAGCAGCTGCGCGATCAGGGGGTCCTGGTCCTGCCACCCCGGCACCGTCGTCGTCAGCACCGCGACCACCGCCGTCACCGCGAGCGCCACCGGCCAGCCCCAGCGCGACGGCAGCACCATCACCGCGAGCACCACGATGTAGGTGGTCGCGCCCACGACCCGCTCGCCCACCACCGGCGCGACCGCCGCGAGCAGCAGCGCCATGGCGGCGAGGCACGCGAGCGCCTCACGCACCGGCAGCGCCCCCCGCGCGAACCGGTCGGACCAGGCCCGGCGGTAGGCGGCCACGAAGGCGAGGGCGAACAGCACCAGGCCGGTGAGCGCCCCCGCCCGTCCCCACACTCCGGGGTGGCGTGCCGCCGCGGCGATCGGATAGGCGAGGTAGATCAGCCACACCACCGAGAACAGCCAGCCCCATCGGCTCCACCGCGCCGTGCGCGCCGTCATGGCCGGCGGCGGGGCCTGTCCGCCCGGGGCCTGTCCGCCCGGGATGCGGCCCGCAGCGGCCGGCGCCACGGCGGCTCCTGCGGAGTGGGCCGGGCTGTGCGGCGGGGACGCGTCGGTCACCGGCCACACGCTAGTCGGCGCCGGCCCGGGGCGCGGGGCGGGCACCGTCACACCCGGCGGGTGTCGCGGCGGAACATGTATGCCGCGCCGGCGATGAACACCGCCGACCACACCACCAGGTTGATCACGGCCAGCGCCAGGCTCGCGCCGGAGTCGCCGGTGAGGGGGTAGCGCGCCAGCTTGGCCAGCCCGTAGGTGGGCATGAAGGCGGCGATGGCGCCGAACACGCCGCCCTCGACGGGCACGAACAGCCCGCCCGCGAACGACAACAGGGCCAGGCCGGGCCCGAGGATCTGCATGACGTTCTCGGACGGCAGCAGGTAGCCCATGAACAGGCCGAACGCGGCGAACACCAGCGCGCCGGCCCAGGCGATGAGCGGCGTCGCGATCCACACCGCCGGCGAGGCGTGCGCGCCGCTGAACGCGCCCACGACGAAGACCACCGCCACCGACGCCAGGCCCAGCGCCATGGCCGCCAGCGTCTTGGTGACGATGTAGGCGACGGGCCGCAGCGGGGTCAGCCGCAGCTGCCGGCTCCACCCCAGCTCGCGCTCCACCGCCACCATCGCGCCGCCGCTCGTGGTGGCCAGCATCGCTCCGTACACGGCCATGCTGATGAGCACGTACATGGTGACGTTGCCGCCGCCGGGCCAGTCGTCCGGGTAGTCGGTGCGGTAGCCCTGGGTGAGGCCGAAGATCAGGAAGAACACGGGCGGCATGGCGATCGCGAACACCAGCACGCGCCGGTTGCGCAGCAGGCGCCGCAGCTCGAGGCGCAGGAATGCGCCGCTGAACCCGCCCAGGGCGGGCACGCGCCGTGCTGCGGGGGCGGCGGGGACGGAACGGGCGTAGGGGGTGGTCATCGCAGGATCTCCTGGGGCTGGTGGGCGGACGGGGCCGCGGGGGCACCGGCGGTCGAGTCGGTGGTGAGGGCGAGGAAGGCGTCCTCGAGCCCCCGCGAGGTCACCTCGAGGTCGTGCGCCGCGGTGCGGGTGAGCAGGTGCCGGGCCACCGCGTCGGAGTCGGTGGTGCGCACCACGACGCGGTCGCCGCGCAGCTCGACGGCGTCGAATCCGGGCGCGCCGAGCAGCGCGGCCGGGTCGGCACCCGGCAGCGTGGCGGACACGGTGCGGCCGGCCGCGAGGTTCTTGACCTCGGCGGCGCTGCCGTCGGCCACCACCCGCCCGGCACGGACCAGCACGATCCGGTCGGCGTAGGCGTCGGCCTCGTCGAGGTAGTGGGTGGCGAACAGGACGGTGCGCCCGCGGCGCGAGTCCTCGCGCATGGCGGCCCAGAAGTCGCGCCGCCCCTCCACGTCCATCCCCGTGGTCGGTTCGTCGAGCACCATCAGGTCGGGGTCGGGCAGCAGCGCCCTCGCGAAGCGCAGCCGCTGCTGCTGGCCTCCGGAGCACTTGTGCACGGGCCGCGCGCCCAGGGAGGCGATGCCCGCGCGCTCCATGACCTCGTCGACGGGGCGGGCCGAGACGAACAGCGCGGCGAACAGCTCCACCGTCTCGCGCACGGTGACGTCCCTGAGTAGCCCGCCGCTCTGCAGCACCGCGGCCACGCGCCCCGTCTCCACGGCGTGCGACGGGTCGCCGCCGAAGAGCCGGACGCGCCCGGAGTCGGGCCGCGCCAGGCCCAGGAGCATGTCGATGGTGGTGGACTTGCCGGCGCCGTTGGGCCCGAGGAAGGCGACGATCTCGCCGGGCTGGACGGTGAGGCTCAGGCCGTCGACGGCGGTGACGGGGCGCTCGCCGCGCACGGCGAACCGCTTGCGCAACTCGTGCAGTTCGACTGCTGGTGTGGTGGTCATGCATTCATCGTCACGCCCCGGGGCACCCCGTACCCGGGCCGTGGATCACGACCTGCCCGTGACGGATGTCATGATCTTCCGGTACCCGTCGCACGTCTCCCGAAGGCCCCCATGCTGCAGCCCCGCACCCGACGCCCCCGCAACCCGCTCTCCGCTCTCGCGCGCCGCCTGGGCGGCCACGAATGGCTCATGGCGTGGGCGCCGGTGATCATCCGGCTGGAGGGGTGGCTGCGCGCGCTCACGGGCAACAGGATGAGCCTGGTGGGCATCGCCGGGCTGCCGTCGGTGCAGATCACCGTGCCCGGCAGGCGCAGCGGTATCGCCCGCACCACGGCGCTGCTGGCCGTGCCGCTGGGCGACGGGTACATCGTCACGGGGTCCAACTGGGGCCGGCCGAAGACCCCCGCCTGGGCCTGGAATCTCGGCGCGGTCGACGAGGCCGACGTGAAGGTGGGCGCCCGCGTGCACCGGATGCGCGTGCAGGCCGTCACCGGCGCCGACCGCCCGCAGTTCTGGGCCGACATCGTGCACTACTGGCCCGGCTACGAGATGGAACGGCGGCTCGCCGCGGGCCGCCGCTTCCCGATGTTCCTGCTCACGCCCGCCGGCCCGTCCGCCGCGGACGGCGCACGGGCGGGCCGCGCCCGCCGCCGCGCGGGCGGAGAGCGGCGGCGGGCGCGGCCGTGGGGGCCGACGCTCAGCCGAGGCTGGTGTTCTGCAGCGAGTTCGGGAACGTGCTGCCGAGGCCCGTGCTGCCCAGCGCCAGGTCGGTGCTGCCGATGCCCGACTGCGCGAGCGCCGTGCTGCTGCCCGCGCTGAAGAGCTGGAGGATCACGTTGATGGTGACGGGGGTGTCACCCGCGACGACGTTGTTGGGCACTGGGTCCTGCTTTCTCTCGGGGAACATGCTCTGCGCGGGCCGCGCGGCCGGCTACGCCGGGACGCCGGGGTCGACGACCGGGGTCGTCGTGGCGTCGCCGGCACCGGGGGCGGTGGCGGCGTTGCCGTTGCCTACGGAGCTGCTGCCCATGTTGAACAGTTGAAGGATGATGTTCGACACCACGGCGATGGCGCCGCTGGTGGGTCCGTTGATCACTGTGGCTCCTGCGGGTGTGGGGCCGGGGCCGGACCGGGCCGGGCCCGCCGCACGGCCGGGGGACGTCCCCCACGGCCGGCGGGCGCGGGCCCGGCCCGGTGCGTGCGCTCCGGAACGGGCGTCAGCTGGCGCCGAGCCCGCCGCCGTCCTGGGAGCCGGTGCCGCTGCTGCCGGCGTTGAGGAGCTGCAGGAGGGTCTCCATCAGGACCGCGATGACGCCGTTGTTCTGGCCGTTGTTCACGTGCATACCTTCCGTAGGGGGAATCTTGCTGCGGTGACGTGCACCACAACCATTCCTAGACCCCTGGACGCCCGCCCGGAAGGCCCCGCACCCCGCGTTCCGACGACTCTCAACCTCTGTTGTGACTGGTCACAGCCGCACGCAGGTTTCGCTGCCGATCCTCCTCTCAAGTGGAATCACCCCCTGGCATGTCATACGAGCGTCCTATACAATCGCTCGAGTTAATGTGATCCGGGTCACCGTCGCGTAACGCACCGGCCCGCCGCGTCGATGCGCGCCCCACGGGCGCGGGCCGCCGCGGCGCGCCACGGCGGCCCGCCAACCGACCACGGGGGGTCGAGATGACACACACCGCCGAGGCGCGCGAGCGCGCCCTTTTCCTTGCCGGGCGCCCGGCGTCCGAGGCGCTGGCCGACGCCACCGCGCTGGCCGACGGCATCCTGCGCCGGCACGCCGCCACCAGCGCCGACTACGCGCTGTACCGGATGACCGAGTTCCACGCCGACATCGTCGACGCCGTGGCCTCGGGGTTCCGCCTGGCGGCACGCGTGCTGGACGGCGGCGCGCTGCCCGTCGAGGACGAGCTCGGCGCCATCGTCACGCTCATCGAGGACAAGGCGCTGCTGGGCGTGCCGCTGCAGGCGATGATGGGCATCGTCGACGCCACCCTCGACGCCCTGCGCCGCACGGTGCTCGAGCGCGCCGCGTCCGCGGACGGGTCCGACGTGCGGGAGGCCAACGACAGGCTCTTCGCCTACGCCCAGCACATCCACACGCTGATCCCCGTGTGGTACATCAACGCCGCGCACCGCGAGCGGGCCGGGGCCGAGGACGGTCCGCGCGTCGAGTCCCTGCTGGCCGGGCGTCCCACGGGCCCCGGCACGCCCGATCGGTACCTGGTGGTGCGCCTGGTCATCGATCCGCACGCCGATGCGGCGCCCGTGCGCACGCCCGGGGGCGTGCCGGTGCCGGTGCCCCCGCACGTGGCGGTCAAGGCGGGTCACGACGCCAACGAGGCCCAGCGCCAGGTGACGGCCGCGTTCGCGGGCGCGCTCACCGCGCCCGCCCCGCACCGCGGCCTGGTGCTCATCCCCCTCGCGGGGCCCGTCACACGCGAGGTTCCGCAGCTCGACACGCTGCGCACGGTGCTGCACGAGGTCTGCACCGCGCTCGACGCGGGCATCACGGCCGTCGCCGACGTCGCCGCCGTGCCCGAGATCCCCGCGGCGCTGGGCACCACCCGCGAACTCGCCCGCATCGTGGCGCGCCTGCGCTACCCGGCCGACCTGTACACGCTGGCCGATCTGGCCGTCGAATACCAGCTCACCCGCCCCGGCCCGGGGCGCGACCGCCTGGCCCAGCGGCTGCGGGCGCTGCAGGACAACCGCGGCCTGCTCGAGACCCTCGAGGTGCACCTGGGCAACGACCTCGACCGGCGCCGCACCGCCACCGCGCTGGGCCTGCACCCCAACACCGTCGACCACCGCCTCAAGCGCATCGCGCAGCTCACGGGCGACGACCTCACCCGCCAGCGCGGGCTGCGCCGGCTGCACGCGGCCTCGCTGGTGGGGCGCTACCTGGAGCAGCCGCTGCCCCGGGTGGCGCACGCGGAACGCCCCCGGGGCGGCCGGCTCAGCAGCCGATGAGGCGCTGCGCCAGGTAGCCCTCGACCTGATCGAGCGCCACCCGCTCCTGCGCCATCGAATCGCGCTCGCGGATCGTCACGGCCTGGTCGTCGAGGGTGTCGAAGTCGACCGTGATGCAGAACGGCGTGCCGATCTCGTCCTGGCGCCGGTAGCGGCGGCCGATGGCGCCGGCGTCGTCGAAATCGACGTTCCAGTTGCGGCGCAGCTGCCGCGCCAGCTCCTTGGCCTTGGGGGTGAGGTCGGCGTTGCGGCTCAGCGGCAGCACCGCCGCCTTCACCGGGGCGAGGCGCCGGTCGAGCCGCAGCACGGTGCGCTTGTCCACGCCGCCCTTGGCGTTGGGGGCCTCGTCCTCGGAGTAGGCGTCGACGAGGAAGGCCATGAGCGACCGGCCGAGGCCCGCCGCGGGCTCGATGACGTACGGCGTGTAGCGCTCACCGGCGGCCTGGTCGTAGTAGTCGAGCTCGGTGCCCGAGTGCTTGCTGTGCGTGGACAGGTCGAAATCGGTACGGTTGTGGATCCCCTCGATCTCGTTCCAGCCGAAGGGGAACTCGTACTCGATGTCGTACGCCTGCTTGGCATAGTGCGCCAACTCCTCGGTCGAGTGCTCCTGGAAGCGCAGCCGCTCGGGGCGGATACCGAGA
>CAZDSL010000159.1:6609-6973 GCA_964507655.1 uncultured Mycobacteriaceae bacterium
CGATGCCCTCGAGCTCGCCCCACTCGCTGCCGGCGAACTGGAAGCGGTACTCGATGTCGACGGTGCTCTTGGAGTAGTGCGAGAGCTTCTCGGCCGGGTGCTCGAACAGGCGCAGGTTGTCCTTGTTGATGCCCAGGTCGGTGTACCAGGCGAAACGCTCGTCGATCCAGTACTTGTGCCACTGCTCGTCCTCGCCCGGCTTGACGAAGAACTCCATCTCCATCTGCTCGAACTCGCGGGTACGGAAGATGAAGTTGCCGGGAGTGATCTCGTTGCGGAAGCTCTTGCCGATCTGGCCGATGCCGAACGGAGGCTTCTTGCGCGCGGTGGTCAGCACGTTCGTGAAGTTGACGAAGATCCCCTG
>CAZDSL010000160.1:0-6932 GCA_964507655.1 uncultured Mycobacteriaceae bacterium
ATTGCGATACGTGTTTGCAAGACAGATTCCGGCCCGTTGCCGCCCAGGTCGCCAGTGCCGGCAGGCCCCTCGTTATGGCGTCTCACAAACCTTTAGGTTTATGCGACACTACGTGAGCAGGAGTCGTGCACTGTGCCCCGAAGGGCCATCAGGCGGTAGCGGTTCGGTGCACATCGACAGCGAGAGGGGATTGCATGCTGCGTAGGACGTATGAGAACGGATGGGTGCAGCTCGACACGAGTTGCTACCTGATCGGGGCGTACTGGCTGGATCCGTTCCCGGTAGCCACCGATGAGGAAATCAGAGAAGGACACGGGAGGGGGCCGGACAAGCGGATCAGCCCGATCTACGACTACGACGACGGCGGCATTGGGAGACGGCAGTGGTTGAACGCCACACATGACGCCGCAGCGGTGCTCTGCCAGGACGGCGGGTGGAAGAACGGGGGCGAGTTTCACCTGTGGGTATCCCCTGGGGTTGGCCGGCGGCCGTACGAGGTGCCGATCCAATGGCCGATCCGAATCAAGGCCGGGGACCCGAGCGGGTGGGAGGAGATGCAAAATCAGGCAGTCACCTTCACTGAGCAGGTCCTCGGACTGGTCCCCGCCCGGCTGACGTGAGGGGACCAGCACGTTCAGACCAAGTACGGCGTGCGTCGTATGTATGTTCTAATATTGACGCACGGTCGCGGTCGGCGAGGGAAGCGCCAGCCGCGGCCGAGCCGCATCCACCGGCGCAGTAGCCAGTTCACAGCGAGCAAGGCGGCGTTGGCGCCCTTGGCTGGTCTGCGCTTACCGGCTGTAGGTGTTGCCGCGTTCGATGGGGACGCCGTATTTCTCGGCGATGGCGGCGACGTGCCACCACCAGCGGGCCGGCATGGCTGCATGTTCTGGCCATGCGGCGTGGAATGCGGCGTCGTCGTCGGGGGATGCGAGCACGAGCGGGGCGGGGCCGTGTTCGCTGGCGCGGGTGAGGCGGTCGGCGCGGTCGGCGACGAGCGCTCGCGCGGCGCTGGCCGTGGCGGAACGGAGCGCTGCAAGGTCGGTGGCGATGCCGGCGGGGATGGTCTCCTTTCCTGATTCCCACCGGCGGTATCGGCGTAGGTCTACGCCGAGCATCCGGGCGAGGTCGTCGCGTGGGAGGCCAGATTCCATGCGCAGCATCGTGAGCCGGGCGGGGCTCAGCAGGGTGCTCATGCGGCGGCTCCTTCGTCGTTGGGGTCTGCGCCGAGGGTCCGGCGCAGGGTGTGCAGCCGTTCTGCCTGGGCGCGTTGCCGGCGGCCGTGTTCGACCAGGATGGGGAACAGCTCGTCGGTCGCCGCGGCCTCGGCGGCGTGGGCGATCGTAGCCGCGAGTGCCGTGTAGCTGCGGCGGTAGGCGGCGGTGACCACGTCGAGGGCGTGCGATGTGGCTGCGGTGGGTTCGGCTCCGAGCGTGATGATTCCGCGCAGTGCGGTGTGCACTGTGCGCGGCACTTCGTCGGTGCCGGCGGCGGTGAGCCGGGCGAGCACGGTGGCCGCGTCGTGCGGCTGGCCGGCGCGGACCTGCCGCTGCCAGGCTGTGTAGATCGTGGCGTGGGCGGGCCGGGTGAAGTCGTCGGCGTGCACGTGCTGGGCGATCAGGCGTGCCCGGGTGGTGTCGCGGAGCCATAGCGCGGCGCACAGCAGTGTCGCCTCGGTGTCCAGCTCGGCGGGTAGGTCCTCGTCCATCTCGGCCTCGTTCTTGTCGACTGTGCGGCGGGGTGCCGGGTGCGTGCGTCGTCGGGGCGGTTAGCGGGTAATCTGCGCGATCCGGTCGGGCCGGTGCCCGGACCAGTGGATCAGCTCGTCATCGTCGCGGCCGGCTCCCTCGAGGACGACCACGGGAAGCTGCCGGTGCCCGAGCGTTTCGGCCACGAACGCGCGCGCCTCGTCGTTGTCGGTGAGGTCTTCTTCGACGTAGGCGATCCGGCGATCGTCGAGCATCCTCTTGGTCATGCGGCACGCCTGGCACCGCGCGGCGGTGAACACGCGGACGCGGACCGGGTCATCGCTGATGACATCGCGGACACACGCATGCCACGTGACCTGTCCGGAGTCCTCGTATCCGGCGAGGTCGTCGAACAGGCCGGCGCCGTCGGCGACGTGATCGGGGACGGTCACCGTCAGGGTGTCGGTGCGGGTGTAGGTGATCTGCCGCATGGTGTCCTCCTGGGGTGTGGGGGTGGGCCTGTTGCCCTCCCCCGTGGGTGTCGGATTCCGTTCCCTCCGACATACTCTATTGTAGTCTATTAGGCGTGGGGTGTCCAGCCTTTTGGGTGGTTGATCTGCGCGTTCGCGCTGGGTCTTGCGGTATTAGACAGGCGCGTCAACGGGGTCGGCACCCCGGCCCCGCATTGCGGGGCCGGGGTGCCGGTGTCACATCTCGCTGATCTGCCGGGCGAGCTCGTCGACATCGACGGGCTCGGGTGCCGGGGCGCCGAACTCTCGTTCCGCGCGGTACTCGGCGCCGTTGATGACTCCTTCGAGCAGGCATGCGAGCTCGGCACCATCGCGGTTGGCGAGCGCTTGGCGCAGTGCGGCGGCGCGGCCGGCGTCCTCGTGCAGCTGATCGTGGAAGAAGTCCCGGTAGGCGGCGGCTCGCTCGTCGGCGGTGCCGTTCTGGATACGGGTGTCGCTGTCAGTGAACATTGCGGGGTCCTTGCGGTGGTGGTCGGTCAGTCGGCGGCGGCGTTGCGGATGATGGGCTCGGCACCGGTGAGGGTGTAGGTGATCTGCCGCATGGTGTCCTCCTGGGGTGTGGGGGTGGGCCTGTTGCCCTCCCCCGTGGGTGTCGGATTCCGTTCCCTCCGACATACTCTATTGTAGTCTATTCGGTGTGGGGTGTCCAGCCTTTTCGGCGGTTGATCTGCGTGTTTGCGCTGTATATGGCGGTGGGCCGCCCCTTGGTGCGGGGCGGCCCATGGTCGGTGGTGGGGTTGTCAGTGGTGCTCGGCGCTGGTGAGGGTCCAGTGACCGGGGGTGATGCCGCAGGCGGCGTCGTCGGGGCCGTAGATGCGGGCGGCGGTGTCGGCGATGATCGGCCAGGGCTCCTCGGTGGCGTTTTGCCAGGTGCTCCACAGGTGTCCGGGCTCGCCGGCCGCGGGGGTGAGGCGCGCGCTGGCGGTGCGGATGGCGGCTCTTTCGGCTGTGCGGTAGGTGGCCGGGGCGGCGCCGGTGCGGAAGGCGGCCATTGCAAGGGCGTCCGTGACGTGGGGCTCGGTCGCGGCGATGTCTGCGGCGGTGAGTAGCAGGGCGATGAGGGTGCCGTGCATGTCGGTAGGGATGGTGGCGGGGGTGTAGCTGGTGTGGTTGTTCTGCCGCATGGTGTCCTCCTGGGGTTGTGGCGAGTGCCTGGTGCCCTCGCCGGGGGTGAGGTGGGAGCGGGCCTGTACCACCCGTGGTCCCCCCCTCATCTTTTTTGCCAATGAAGGCACGAAGTGCCGATAGGGGGTGCGCCGGAGCGCAAGGGACCGAGGCGACGGATTTCGGCTGAGGCACGAAGACGAAATCCGTTGACTCGCATGCCCTTGCGTGGAGAGCGCACCCCCGTACAATCGCCGCAGGCTTCATTGGCAAAAAGATGAGCGCCGAAGGCGCTTTCCGCCCGGCCGCGTGCGGCCGGTCGATATCCGGCCCCGCCAGGGGCCGGCGGCCCGCCGGCAGGCGGGCCACTCCCCCACCCCACCGCGACGCGCCCCACCTAAGCCGGCACCCCGCGGCGGCCGCGCCGGACGCCACCACCTGCTCGTGGTGACCTGCGCGGGAGCTACGACAGCCGCGGAAGGGCCCGGCCATAGCCCATCATCACCTGCTCGCCGGCCGGTGCTGCTGCGGCTGCTTCTTCCGAACGGGGGCGCGTTCTTCCGCGGCCGGAGACATCCCGGAACCCGTCGATGCCCCCGGCGCCGTCGAGGAGAAGCCCGTCCTCGAGCTTGGGGTACACGATCCGCGGCGTGTGGTAGCGGATGTGGGAATGGTGGCGGCTATTGATCGACTGGTATGGCTCGCGTCATTGATCTTGTCGATCCTCGCGCGCATGTTTGCCGTTCCAGTGTGCCGGCTGCGGCGGGCGGGTCTGTTCGGGCTCTGTGTATAGGGGTGTGCCGAGCAGGGCTATGACCTCGTCGAGGTCACGGTAGAGCTGCTGGGCGCGCTCGATGTCGGGGGCGGGTTGTCCGTTGGCGTGCATGAGTGCGAGCTCGTCGTCGTCCACGGTGTCTTGGACGCTGCGTTACTCGCCGCGGTTCCGCGGCCGCTCTCTGGGCCCGGGCGCAGCCCGGGCCCACAGGGCGGCTACCGGCCGGCGCGGTGGCGGCGGAGCAGCCAGGCGTTGATGGCGAGCAGGACGGCATTGGTGGCGAGGATCAGCGTGAACGTCATTGTGCGGGCTCCTGTCGGTGCGGCTGGGTACGATGGCTACCGGCGGCCGGGCCCGGGTCTTACGGCCCGAGCCCGACCAACCGGTTTAGCGGCGATTCCGCCTACGGCGTCGACGAGTTCCAGCTCGTCGGCGCCGCTCGCCGTTTCGGCGAGCGGAGATCGCCACTGCACCGAGAGTGAGCAGCGATGTGGCGAGCGTGATCGCCGAGGCGATCAGCTCGATCACTGCCTGAGCGGTCGACATAGTCGGCCTCCCTTCTCGGTTCGAGCCAGGCTGGCTTGCCCGGCTCGACCCCGCGCGTACGGGGCACCCCCACTGCCTAGAGCCGTGAGGGTGGGCAGTCCAGGGTGCGGCGCAGCCGCATCGCGTAGCGACGCCGTAGGCGCCCTTGACTGGTCGGGGCCCCCGCGGCTCTACGCTGTGGGGCCCTGTGCGCGTGTGAAGGTGACCCACCACGTGGCCGCGGAAAGGGTCTGTCGGCCGCTTGCGGCCGTCCGTGTCTGTGCTTATCGGCTGTAGGTGTTGCCGCGTTCGATGGGGACGCCGTACTTTTCGGCGATGGCGGCGACGTGCCACCACCAGCGGGCGGGCATGGCTGCGTGTTCTGGCCATGCGGTGTGGAATGCGGCGTCGTCGAGGGGGCCGAGTGTCAGGGGCGTCATGGTGATGTCGGCGGGCCCTCGTTCGCCGGCGTCCCGGTGGGCGGTGATGGTGGCGTTGGCGGCCCGGGCGCGGTCTGCGACGACGCCGGCGGCTGCGGCGGCTGCGGCGGCGTCGATGCTGGCGAGGCGGGCGAGGATGCCGGGGGGCACGTGTTCTGTGCCGGATTCCCAGCGGGGGATTCGGTGCGGGTGGATGTCGAGCATGTCGGCGAGCTCGCCGTGGGAGTAGCCGCGGTCAAGGAGCAGGGTGGTGAGGTGGGCGGGGTCGATGGCGTGCGTGGTCATGGTGCCTCCCGGGCTGGCGGGGTGTGTGCCGGTCTCGCCGCGGCCGGCGCCCTGGCGTTGTTGGTCCCATTGTGTCGGTGTCGCGCGATAGGGTCGCGTCCTGAGTGTCGGGCGGGGTCCTTGTGCCTCGGGCCTGGCGGCTCAGCGTTCAGCGGCGATGCCGCCCCGGCGCCTACGAGTTGCTGCTCGTGGGCGCCGTTCGCGTGTTCTGCCGGCATCGTTCCGGCGGCCGCGCGGCGGCGCGGGTGTGGGCACATGGCCGCGGAAAGGGTCTGTCGGCCGCGTGCGGCCGTCCTTATGCGCTGTACCCCCGGGCCCCGGGGGTTCCCGGGCCCCGGGGGTTCCCGGGGCCCGGGGGTGGGGTTATGCCGCTGTGGCGTCGTCGGTGGTGGTGATGGCGTCGGCGATGGTGTGGGCGGTGGACAGGACTCGCGCGGCGGTTTCGCGGATCATGTCGGTGTCACCGTCGGTCCAGCTGGCGACGTATCCGACGCTGTAGCTGCTGGTGTCGAGGCCGCAGATTCCGGCGACGATGTAGGCGACGGATTCGGCTTCGGTCTCGCAGAGGCCGCGGTGTGCGACGTATTCGCCGGCTTTCATCTCGGCGTGCATGAGGGCGTGTGCGGTTTCGTGGATGGTGGTCTTGGCGGCCTGGGCGTCGCTGATGTTGCGCTCGACGACGATGCGGCGGGTGTCGGGCTGGGTGTATCCGTAGGCGCTGCCTGCGATGGCCTCGCGGGTGATCGTCCAGCCTTCGCCGGTGATGTAGTCGGCGGTCGCGTCGGCGATGCCTGCGGGGTCCTCGCCGATCAGTGCGGTGGCGGGGCTGGTCACGAGGGTGTCGGCCCCGTCGATCGGGTCGGTCTGGCTGATGTCGAACACGGACAGCACGGGAAAGATGGTGATGCGCCGCTCGGTCTCGTCGCCGTTGTCGTCTTCCTCGGTGATCTTCTTGCTGCTGTAGCCGAAGATCTTGATTGCGCGCTCCCCCTTGCGGACCTGGCGGCCGAGCTGCTGCCACTTGCGGAATCCTGCCACCTGGGTGGCGGCGGGCTGCTGGGCCATGATGAGTATGACGTTGTTGAGGCTGTAGGCGTGGAACGCCTGGGCGAACTGTAGGAACTTGCGCCACTGGTCGGAGTCGCGGAACTGCTCGACCTGGTCGGCGATGCTGGCCTGGAGGGCCTGGGCTTCTTCGCGGCGCTGCTCGGGGGTCTTGCGGGTGCGGACCTTCTTGGCCATTGGTGCTCCTCCTGGGGGTTCAGGGTGGGCCTGTTGCCCTCCCTGGTGGGTGTCGGATTCCGTTCCCTCCGACATACTCTATTGTAGTCTATTAGGTGTCGTGGTGTCCAGTCTTTTCGGCGGGTCTCGCTGGGTGTTTCTGCTGGTTATGGCGGTGGGCCGCCCCTTGGTGCGGGGCGGCCCACGGTGTGCCGGTTGCGCGCCCCCCGGGGGGCGCGGTGGTGTTACTCGGCGGCGGCTTCGGCCACGCGGCGCAGCATCGACGGCGGGGCGCCGATGCTGATCGCTTCGAGGATCAGCCCGGCGAGCGCGTTGAGCGGGTCGGCGGCCTCGGCGGCCTCGG
>CAZDSL010000161.1:0-6902 GCA_964507655.1 uncultured Mycobacteriaceae bacterium
ACGAGCTTGCCGCCGAAGGCCTGCACGGAGTGGGGCTTGCCGTCGCGGAAGTCCTCGGCCAGGCCGAGACAATGCCAGCCGCGTGCGAAGCGGGTCGGCGCCGGGCCCGAGTCGATCATGCGGGCCGAGTTGGTGCCGTCAGCTGTGATGGTCATGGCGTCCGTCCTCGATACGAGTTGACTGGGTTTCCGCCACGGTAAGTCGGGCCGGTTACGCGCTGGTAGTGGTTTCCGGACAGCGGGACCCGTGCGGCGTGATAATCGACCGGAGAGACCGCCCGCAGCTGCGGTTTCCGGTGAGCGGACGTGGTCTCGGCGCGAATCACCCGGGTGTCACACGATGTCGTGGCCGGCGTCACCGGACGGGCGGGCGCTGCACGCCCCCGGGACGCCGTGGGACCGACGAAGACGGAAAAGGGGTGCGGAGGGGAATGCCGCGGATCGCAGAGGCGAGGGTGCCCGCCGAACCGAGCTCGAAGCTGCAGTGGGAGAAATACCGCCGCATGCTCGACACGGCCACGCGGTTGGCCTCGGAGAACGAACTCGAACGGGTGCAGATGCACGACGTCGCCAAGCAGGCGGGCATCGCCATCGGCACGCTGTACCGGTACTTCCCGTCGAAGACGCACCTGTTCGTGGGCGTGCTGGCGCGCGAGATCGACAGGCTGCGCAACAGCTTCCGGGCGTCCGACGGGGTCTCGGTGGCCCCCGAGGAGGCCGTGGCGCGGCTGTCGGTGCAGGCGCTGCGCGCGTTGATGCGGCGGCCGCTGCTGGCGTCGGCGATGATCCGGTCGATCAACACCGCCCACGTCGACAGGGTCGTCGACTCGGTGCGCGTGGACGCGACCTTCGACGCGGTCGTGTGGGAGGCGGCGCGGGTCGCCGAGCCCACGGAGTCCGACATCCAGCTGGTGCGGCTGCTCAACCAGCAGTGGTTCGGTGTGCTGCAGTCGTGCCTCAACGGGCACGTGCCCGAGGAGACGGCGGTGGCGGACCTGGAGCTGGCCTGCCGGCTGCTGCTGCACCGGCTCTCGAGCGCCGTCGCCTGGCGGGAGCAGCACGGTGAGTGAGGGGCGGCCGCCTCGGGTGGGCGAGCACCCCGACGGCACGGTGCTGTCGGCCACGCGCGGCGACGCGGCGATCGACAGGGCGACCCACGCGGCCCGGCGGCTCATCGACGCGCTGCTGCGCGCCGACCGCTCGGACGCCGACCTCGCCGGGGTGGCGGAGCGGCTCGAGGCCGTCGTGGACGACCTGGAGGACAGGGCGCCTGCGGTGCAGGAGCGGCTGGTGGACATGTGGTCGGGAGAGGGGATCACCCGGCACGATCCCGTCACGGGGCCCGAGAACGCGATCGCCCCGCCGCTGGAGCTCTCCGGCCGGGGTGACGGCAGCGTCGACGGCACCGTCACGCTCACCGTCCCGTACCAGGGGCCGCCCACGTGCGTGCACGGCGGCGTCTCGGCGCTGCTGCTCGACCACACGTTGGGGGTCGCCAATTCCTGGGCGGGCAAGGACGGCATGACGGCGCAGCTGACCCTGCGCTACCACCGGCCCACGCCGCTGTTCCGCGAGCTCACCGTGATGGGGCGGCAGGAACGCACGGAGGGGCGCAAGATCTGGACGGTGGGGGAGATCCGCGACGACGCCGGGGAGTTGTGCGTCTCCGCAGAGGGGCTGTTCATCGACAAGAAGGTGCCGCGCCCGCGGTAGCCGGGGTGCCGCGCCCGCGCTGGCAGGGGTGCCGCGCCCGCGGTGGCCGGCGGTGCACGGGGCGGTGGGCGTTCCCGGGAGGGCGGCCGGCGGCTCGGCCACCGGCGCCCCGCGGCGGGGCCACCTGTCCTACGCGGCCGGGTCCAGCCCGAACAGGCGCGCCGCGTTGCGGTAGCAGACGTCGCGCAGCCACTCGTCGCCCGGATCGAGGCGGGCCAGCGCGTCGAGTGACTCGACGTACGGATACGGGATGTTGGGGAAGTCCGAGCCGTGCAGGATCCTGTCCTGCAGCCCGAGCAGCCGCGGCCGCTGCGCCGGGTCGAACGGCAGCTGCTGCTCGGTGAAGCGGGTGAACGCCATCGTCGTGTCGAGCCGCACGTTCTCGTAACGCTCGGCGAGGTCCATGAACTCGCCGTACTCGGGCATGCCCATGTGGGCGACGATCAGCGGCAGGCGGGGGAAGCGCCGCAACAGCCGCGCGACGGGCTCCGGGCCGGTGTGGGCGCCCGGCGCGGGGCCGGAGCCGCAGTGGATGACGGTGGGCACGCCTGCGTCGCTGAGCTGCCCCCACACCGGGTCGAGCAGCGGATCGTCGGGGGAGTAGTCGCCCACCTGCACGTGCGACTTGAACACCCGGGCGCCCGCGTGCAGCGCGTCGGCGACGTAGCCGCCCGCGGACGGCTCCGGGTAGAAGGTGGCGGTGTGCAGGCAGTCGGGGGTGTGCGCCGCGAAGTCGGCCGCCCACGAGTTGAGCCATGCGGCCATGTCCGGCTTGTGCGGGTAGAGCATCGAGGTGAACGCCCGCACCCCGAACTCGCGCAGAGTGCGGAGGCGCTCCTGCTCGTCATGCCGATAGGCGATGGGCCACGGCCGGCCCACGAGCGGCCCGGCCGAGTCGAAGTACCCCCACACCTTGTCGAGCACCCTGGCGGGCATGAAGTGGGTGTGGACGTCGATCAGGCCGGGCAGGCCCAGGCCGCGCCAGAAGTCCTGCACTGCTGCGGCGTCGCCGGGGTCCTGCACGGCCTGATCACGCTCCTTCGTCGGGCTGCTACGCCGGCAGCGTCACCTCGCGGCGCACGATCTTGCCGGTGGCGTTGCGCGGCAGGGGCTGGTCGGTGATGCGCCAGCGCACGGGGCGCTTGAAGTACGCCAGCCGCTGCGACACCCACTCTTCCAGATCCTCGCGGGTCACCGCGCCGCCCGGCTCGGTGACGACGATGGCGACGGGCACCTGGCCGAAGTCGTCGTCGGGGGCGCCCAGCACCACGCACTCGCGCACGCCGGGGAAGTCGTCGAGGCACTGCTCCACCTCGATCGGGTAGATGTTCTCGCCGCCGCGGACGATGAGGTCGGAGCGGCGCGAGGTGAGGAACACCAGGCCGTCCTTCATCATGCCGATGTCGCCGGTGTGCAGCCAGCGCTCGTCGTCGAAGGCGCTCTCGGTGGCCTCCTTGTTGTTCCAGTAGCCCAGCATGATGTAGGGGGCGCGCGCACACACCTCGCCCTCGACGCCGTCGGGCACTTTCTCGTTGAAGGCGTCCCGGATCTCCATCTCCACGGTCAGCGTGGGCCGGCCGACGGTGGTGGGGTGGGCGGCCAGATCGGGCGGCGTCGCGACGGCGATGCCGCCGCAGCTTTCGGTGAGCCCGTAGCTGTTGACCAGGCTGTTCTGGGCGAACGGCACGCGCTCGCGCAGCTGCTGCTGGAACGACGGCGACGACGGCGCCGAGGCCAGGGCGAAGGCCTTGAGCGAGGAGGTGTCGTACTTGTCGAAGTCGCCGTCGGTGATGAGCCGCTTGGCCATCGTGGGCACCGCGCCCCAGTTGGTGATCTTCTCCCGCTCGATCATCGCCAGCACGCGGTTGGCGTCGAACTTGCCCTCGTAGATGACCATCTTGGTGCCGGTGGCGAGCCGCGGAACGACGATGTTGTGCAGGCTCGCGATGTGGAACATCGGCGAGGTCACCAGGTACACGTGCGCCGCCTCGGCGTCGTCTCCGGCGAAGGCCTCGAGCACGGAGTCGTTGAACACGTGGAAGCCGCTGACGGCGATGGCGTTGCGGTTGGAGTGCACCGCGCCCTTGGGCTTGCCGGAGGTGCCGGAGGTGAACAGGATGATCGCCGGGTCGTCCTCGTCGATCTCCACCGACGGCGCGGCGGCGTCGGGGTGCGCGGCCGCGAGGCGGGGGATGTCGTTCTCGAGCGAGAGCAGCGGCACGTCGACCTCGCCCAGCAGCGAGGCGCGCTTGGCGTCCACCAGCAGCAGCTTCGGCTCGACGGTCTCGAGGCCGTTGGTGACCTCGCGCGGGGCCCACCAGGCGTTGAAGCCGACGGCGATGGCGCCGAGCAGCTGGGTGGCCCAGAACGCCTCCACCCACTGCGGGCTGTTGGCTCCGAGGATCGCGACCCTGTCGCCCTTGCCGATCCCGTACTCGTCGGCGAAGACCTTCGCGATCGAGCGGACGTCGGCGGCGTGCTGGGCGAAGGTGATGCGCTGATCGTCGGTGACGATGTACTCGGCATCGCCGAAGCGCTCCGACGCGGCGACGAACTCGGCCAGCGAGTGCTCGCGGTTCTTGAACACGGTCATGGGGGCGCCCAGCACGTTCTCGCGGGCGAGCTCGTGGCGCCCACCCGGTCCGGTCAGCCTCCCGACGAGTTGGGCGTAGGCGGCCTGGATGTCGGCGGGCATCTCAATTCTCCTTCTGGCTCCGGTGGTCCGGATGTGATCCACGTGGCACGACGCGGACAGTGTGCCGTCGGTCGCCGACGCGGTGCGGGCGGATCTTCCGATGATCGGGACAGAACGCCGTGGTGCTCGTCACGCGTCTAGCTTCGGGGGTGAGAGAGTCTGCGTGTGCGCCGGACGCTACCCGACCGGGGCACGCTGCCGGTGGCCAGGTCCGGGCTGTGTGCGGGTCGTTCCGTGCCGTGTGCTGACTGGTCCGGGCCGTGCGCGTGCCGGTGAGGATCGGCTTGGCGCCGGCGTGGCGCCGGCATGGCAGCGGCGTGGCGCGCAGGGATCAGGCGGCGAAAGGGGACCACAGGTGACGGACACGAGCAT
Source organism: uncultured Mycobacteriaceae bacterium (assembly GCA_964507655.1). Taxonomy (GTDB): domain Bacteria; phylum Actinomycetota; class Actinomycetes; order Mycobacteriales; family Mycobacteriaceae; genus Tomitella. The sequence continues at coordinate 4,780 of CAZDSL010000161.1, forward strand.
GGCGCGGGCCGGTGGCGGGGCGGACGGCCAAGGCGCTTCTGCGGCCGGCGGCGGGGCGGCGCCCACGGCGGAGGACAGGGCGTCGATCGCGCAGATGCTGCTGGACCGGGCGGACGACGCCCACCCCGGTGTGCGCACCCGCGAACGCACGTGGACGTGGGCGGAGACGGTGCGCGAATCCGCCGCGAGGGCGGCGCTCGCGCGCGACCTGCGAGTCGACGGCCCGTTCCACGTGGGGGTGCTGCTCGACAACGACCCCGAGTTCCTGTTCTGGCTCGGCGGCGCGGCGCTGTCCGGTGCGGTGCTGGTGGGCATCAACTCGACGCGGCGCGGCAGCGTGCTGGAGGCGGAGATCCGGTTCGCCGACTGCCAGATCATCGTCACCGACGAGGCCGGCCTGGCGCTGCTCGAGGGCCTCGACATCGGCGTGCCTCCGGAGAGGGTGCTGGTGATCGACCGCCCCGGCTACGCGGAGAGGGTGGACGCGCACCGCCCGGCCGAGGGGAGCGCGCCGGCGGCCTGGCCCGAGGCGGGCGAGGACGCGCTGATGCTTCTGCTGTTCACCTCCGGCACCACCGGCATGTCGAAGGCCGTCAAGTGCAGCCAGGGGCGGCTGGCCAGGCTGGGCTACACCCTGGGCCGCAAATACCACGTGGGCCGCGACGACGTGTGCTATTGCTGCATGCCGCTGTTCCACGGCAACGCGCTGATGTCGCTGTGGGCGCCTGCGCTGGCGGCGGGCGCCACGGTGTGCCTGATCCCCAAGTTCAGCGCGTCGCGGTTCCTCGACGACGTCCGCTTCTTCGGCGCCACCTTCTTCACCTACGTGGGCAAGGCGCTGGGCTATCTGATGCTCACGCCCGAGCGGGACGACGACGCCGACAACACGCTCACGCACGGCTTCGGCACCGAGGCCTCGCCCGACGATCAGGCCGAGTTCCGGCGCCGGTTCGGGGCGGTGCTCTACGAGGGCTACGGCTCGTCGGAGGGGTCGGGCTCGGTGCGGCGCGTGCCCGACGCGCCAGCCGGGGCGCTCGGCCGCCCCGCGCACGACGACATCGCCATCGTCGACCCCGACACGCTCGAGCCGCGGGAGCCGGCGCGGCTGGACTCGTTCGGGCGCGTGCTCAACCCGGACGAGGCGATCGGAGAGATCGTCGACCGGCGCGGGGCGAAGGCGTTCGAGGGGTACTACAAGAACGACGAGGCGGACGCCGAGCGGCTGCGGCACGGCTGGTACTGGACCGGCGACCTCGGCTACATCGACACCGACGGCTTCATGTACTTCGCGGGCCGCAAGGGCGACTGGATCCGGGTGGACGGCGAGAACACCTCGGCGCTGCTGATCGAGCGGATCCTTCGCCGGCATCCGCAGGTGGTGACTGCGGTGGCGTTCGCGGTGCCCGATCCGCGCTCGGGCGACCAGGTGATGGCGGCCGTGGAGATCGAGCCGGGCGCCGCGTTCGACCCCGGCGGGTTCGCGGCATTCCTCGGCGAGCAGGAGGACCTGGGAACCAAGGCGGTGCCGCGGCTGCTGCGCGTCTCGGAGGGGCTTCCCACCACCGGATCGAACAAGGTGCAGAAGAAGGTCGTGGCGCAGCAGGCGTGGCGGTGCGGCGAACCGGTGTACCGATGGGAGGGGCGCGGCGCGGTGCACTACGAGCCGATGACCGAGGCCGACATGGAACGTCACGAGGCACAGTTCCTGGAGTTCGGCCGTGCGCGCCTGCTTCCCGCGGGAGCGTCCGGGGCGTGAACCTGGCGCGGATGCTCGAGGACTCGCCGGCGCACGGCGACGCCGAGTACCTGGTGGACGCGGCGGCGGGCCGGCGCGTGACGTTCGTGCAGAACCACACGCGCGCCCACGCCCTCGCCGCCGCGCTGGCGGACGGGTACGGGGTGCGCCGCGGCGACCGCGTCGCGTTGCTCGCGGCGAACAGCATCGAGTGGATCACCGCGTTCTGGGCGGTGCAGGCGCTCGGCGGCGTCGTGGTGGCCATGAACTCGCGCTGGGCGGCTCCCGAGATCGCCCATGCGCTGGAGCTGACCGCGCCGTCGCTGGTGATCGCGGACGCGGCACGGCGCCCGCTCCTCGCCGAAGCGCTGGCGACGCTGCCGGGCAC
>CAZDSL010000162.1:0-6767 GCA_964507655.1 uncultured Mycobacteriaceae bacterium
CTCGCGCAGCGCGGGCGCCCAGCCGGCCACCGCCATCGCGCGCAGGAGGAAGGCGTCGAGTACCAGCTGGCCGTCGCGCCGCCCGAGCGCGAGCGCGCGCAGCGCGCCCACCGTGAGCAGGTACTGGCCGCGCACGGGGGCCAGCTCTTCGCCGGCCAGCCGCTCGGCCGTCTCGAGCACCGCCGACGCGGTGGTGTAGCGGCCGTAATCGGAGACGATGGGGTCGGTGAACGCGTCGAGGATCTGCACCTGCGTGACGGTGGACAGCCCGCGGCCCGGCTGCCGGCCGGGGTGGATCTGCACGTCGATGTGGCCGAACGGCTCGAGGCGACCGCCGAAACGCGAGCGGGTGCGGCGCACGCCCTTGGCCACCGCCCGCACCAGGCCGTGCTCGCGGGTGAGCAGGGTGATGATGCGGTCGGCCTCGCCGAGCTTGTGCTGCCGCAGCACGACGGCCCTGTCCCGGTAGAGCCTCACCGCAGGTTCCTCACAGACACGTCCTCGCCCGGCCGTCCGCCGGCCCGTGCCCCCATCGTAACGGCGCCCGCACCGCCGCGGCCGCGCCCGCACTGTTCGTTCGAACGAACGGTGCTAGCGTTGCGGCCACACACACCGACCGGAGGTGCCATGACCGAGCAGCCCACCGCCCCCGCCGCGGATCCGCAGCCCTTCCCCACCGTCGGCGGGCTGCGCGCCGCCCTCGCGGACGGCCGGGCCACCGCGGTGGGGCTCGCCGAGCGCGCGCTCGCCGCCGCCGAGGCCGCGCAGCCCACCCTCAACGCCTTCCGCCGCCTGCGGCACGCGCAGGCGATGGCGGAGGCCGAGGCGGCCGACGCCCGGCGCGCCCGCGGCGAGGACGCCCCGCTGCTGGGCGTGCCGGTGGCGATGAAGGACGACGTCGACATCGCCGGCCTGCCCACCGCCTTCGGCTGCCCCGACACCGGGCTGCCGCCCGCCGCCGCCGATTCCGAGATGGTGCGCCGGCTCAAGGCGGCGGGGGCCGTCATCATCGGCAAGACGCACTCGCCCGAGCTGGGCCAGTGGCCCTTCACCACCGGCACGTTCGGCGTCACCCGCAACCCGTGGCACCCCGACCACACCCCCGGGGGCTCGTCCGGCGGCAGCGCGGCCGCCGTCGCCGCGGGCATCGTCCCGGCGGCGATGGGCAGCGACGGCGCCGGATCGGTGCGCATCCCCGCCGCGTGCACGGGCCTGGTGGGCATCAAGCCGCAGCGCGGCCGCATCCCCACCCACCCCGAACCCGAGCAGTTCCACGGGCTCACCGTGCTGGGCCCGCTGGCGCACACCGTCGACGACGCCGCCCTGCTGCTCGACACCCTCGCGGGCCCCCACCCCGGCGACGCGCACCGCCCGTTCCCCGTCACCACGCGCGAGTGGGTGGGGCGCGACCCCGGCCGCCTGCGCATCGGCCTGTCCTTCGACACGCCCTTCACCGCCACCCCCGTGGACCTCGATCCCGAGGTCGTCGCCGCCACCGAGCGGGTGGCCAACGCCCTGGTGCGGCTGGGGCACGACGTGGTGCTCGACGGCCCCCGCTACGGGGCTCTGCTCGGGCTGAACTTCCTGCCCCGCTCGATGGCCGGCCTCGAGGACTGGCGCCGCCGCCTGCCCGACCCGTCGGTCCTCGACCCGCGCACGCTCGGCAACGCCCGCAACGGGCGCCTGCTGGGCGGCGCGGCGCTGGCGGCGGCGCGCCGGGCCGAGCCGCGCATCCGCCGCCGCATCGGCAAGGTCTTCGACCGCGTCGACGTCGTGCTCGCGCCCACCACCGCCACCCCGCCGCCGGCGGCCGACGCCATCGACGGCCTCGGCGGCTGGGCCACCGACAAGGCGATCACCGCCTTCTGCCCCATGACCTGGCCGTGGAACGTGCTCGGCTGGCCCGCGGTCAACGTGCCCGCGGGGTTCACCGCCGCCGGGCTTCCGCTGGGGGTCCAGCTGATGGGCCACACCGCCGCCGAACCGCTGCTGGTGTCGGTGGCGGCGCAGCTCGAGGCGGAGCTCGGCTGGCTCAGCGCGGTGCCCGGCAGGTGGTGGTGACCATCGCCGCACGCGAGCGCATCCTGGCCGCGGTGCTCGACGTGGTGGGCACCGCGGGCATCCCCGCCGTCACCAACCGCCGCATCGCCGCGCGGGCGGGCGTGTCGCTGGGCTCGGTCACCTACCACTTCGCCACGCAGACCGACATGCTGCGCGAGGCCCTGCTGATGTTCGTCGACGGCGAGGCGCGCCGGCTCGCCGGCCTGGCCCAGGACTACCGCGCCCGGTTCCCCGCCGGCGCGGCGCCCGCGCTCGCCTCCGCCGCGGAGCTGGTGACGGAGGTGGCCGAGTCGCTGGCGTTCACCGCCGAGCAGGTCGCCTCGTTCGAGCTGTACGTGCAGGCCGGCCGCGACCCGGCGCTGCGCGAGGCCGCCGCCCAGTGCTTCGCCGCCTACGACGGCCTGGCGGTGACGGTGCTCGGCGCCCTCGGCGTGCCCGGGCCCGAGCGCCTCGCCCCGGCGGTGGTGGGCATGATCACCGGCTTGCAGCTGCGCCGGCTCGCCACCGGCGAGCCCGGCCGCGAGGTGGGCGAGGCTCTGCTGCAGCTGCTCGCGCGGTGACGGCGCCGGGCCCGCGCCGGGCGGTCAGAACCCGAGGCGGCTGAGCTGCTTCGGATCGCGCTGCCAGTCCTTGGCCACCTTGACGTGCAGGTCGAGATAGATCTTGCTGCCCAGCAGGGCCTCGATCTGGCCGCGCGCCTTGGTGCCCACCTCGCGCAGCCGCGCGCCGCCCTTGCCGATGACGATGCCCTTCTGGCTGGGGCGCTCCACGTAGAGGATGGCGTGCACGTCCAGCAGCTCGCCCTGCTCGGGCCGGCGCCCCTCGCGCGGGATGATCTCCTCGATCACCACGGCCAGCGAGTGCGGCAGCTCCTCGCGCACGCCCTCGAGGGCGGCCTCGCGGATCAGCTCGGACATGAGCGTGGTCTCCGGCTCGTCGGTGAGCTCGCCGTCCGGGTAGAAGGCCGGGCCCGGCTCCATCTTGGACACGAGCACGTCGGTGAGCACCTCGACCTGCTCGCCCGAGGCCGCGGAGACGGGCACCACGTCGGCGTCGCCGCCGAGCAGCTCCGAGAGCGCCACCAGCTGGGCGGCCACCTGGTCGCGGCCCACCTTGTCGATCTTGGTGACGATGCCGACGATCTCGGTGCGCGGCGCCGACCGGCGCACCTGCTCGAGGATCCAGCGGTCGCCGGGGCCGATCTTCTCGTCGGCCGGCACGCACATGCCGATGACGTCCACCTCGGCGTACGTCTCGTGCACCAGGTCGTTGAGCCGCTTGCCCAGCAGCGTGCGCGGGCGGTGCAGCCCGGGCGTGTCCACCAGCACCAGCTGCGCGCGGTCGGTGGTGACGATGCCGCGGATGGTGTGCCGGGTGGTCTGCGGGCGGTTCGAGGTGATGGCGATCTTCGAGCCCACCAGCGCGTTGGTCAGCGTCGACTTCCCCGTGTTGGGGCGCCCCACGAAGCAGACGAAGCCGGAGCGGAACCCCGGTGCGTCACCGCTCGTCGTCGGCGTGTTCTTGCCCATTGCCCGGACCTTTCGTCGTGGGACCGGCGGAATCCGCGCCGGCGGTTGCGGTGGCGCGGCCGTCGGCCGCGGGGTCGCGCTCGGCGAGCACGGTGCCGATGCGGATGCGCCCGCGCGGGTCGGTGCCGCCCTCGGCGGTGAGCACCAGGCCGTCGGTGCGCACGCTCGAGCCGGGAAGCGGCACCCTGCCGAGCACGTGCGCCACCAGGCCGCCCGCGGTGTCCACCTCCTCGTCGTCGAGCTCGATGCCGAACAGCTCGCCGAGGTCGTCCAGCGGCAGCCGGGCCGAGACGCGGTAGCGCCCCTCCCCCAGCTCCGACACCGGCGCGATCTCGGCCTGGTCGTACTCGTCGGCGATCTCGCCGACGATCTCCTCGAGCACGTCCTCGATGGTGACCAGCCCCGCGATACCGCCGTATTCGTCCACCAGCATCGCCATGTGGTTGCGCGTGCGCTGCATGTCGTCGAGCAGCTCGTCGAGTCGCTTCGAGTCGGGCACGAACACGGCCGGCCGCATCAGATCGGCCACCGTGACGCTGCCGCCGCCGTCGACCGAATAGTAGGTGCGCGTGACAAGGTCCTTGAGGTAGACGATCCCCAGGATGTCATCGGCGCTCTCGCCGATCACCGGGATCCGCGAGTGGCCGCTGCGCACCGCGAGGGACGTCGCCTGCCCCGCCGTCTTGAACTGCTCGATCCACACCATCTCGGTGCGCGGGACCATCACCTCGCGCGCGGACGTGTCGCCGAGGTCGAACACCGACTGGATCATCCGGCGCTCCTCGTCGGCCACGACCCCGCGCTCCTGGGCCATGTCCACCAGCTCGCGCAGCTCGATCTCGGTGGCGAACGGGCCCTGCCGGAAGCCGCCGCCCGGCGTGATCGCGTTGCCCAGCACGATGAGCAGCCGGCTCACCGGGTGCAGCAGCACGCCCAGCAGCTGCAGCGGCAGCGACGCGGCCAGCGCGATGGGGTACGCGTGTTGGCGGCCCAGCGTGCGCGGACCGACGCCGATGACCACGTAGCTGAGCACCACCATCACCGCCGCGGCCGTCACCAGCGCCCACGCCAGCGGCAGGGCGTCGATGAACAGCGCGGCGAGCATGACCGTGGCCACCAGCTCGCACACGATGCGCAGCAGCACCAGCAGGTTGATGTAGCGGGGGCGGTCGGCGACGATCCGCTGCAGCCGCGGCGCGCCGGCCCGCTCGTCCTTGACCAGCTCGTCGACCCGCGCCGGCGAGATCGACATGATGGCCGCATCGAGCGCCGTGAACACGCCGCCCAGCGGGACCAGCACGATGAAGCAGACGACGAGCGCGATCTGGTCGGTCTGCACCGCTACGACCGGCCCCTCGCCCCGGCGTCGCCGCCCTCGCCGCCCAGGAAGCCGAGGCGGCCGAGCAGGCGGCTGTCGCGCTCGGCCAGCGCGGCCCGCCGCTCGGCCTCCTCCTGCTCGCGGTACCAGTCGCCCAGCAGCTCGGCCTGCAGCGCGAACATCTCGCGCTCCTCGTCGGGCTCGGCGTGGTCGTACCCCAGCAGGTGCAGCACCCCGTGCACCGTGAGCAGCGCCAGCTCCTGCTCCAGCGGATGCCCGGCGGCGCGCGCCTGCCCGTCGGCGAACTCGGGGCACAGGACGATGTCGCCCAGCACGGCGGGCCCCGGCTCGGTGGCGTCGGGCCGCCCGCCCGGCGTCATCTCGTCCATGGGGAACGACATGACGTCGGTGGGGCCGGGCAGGTCCATCCACTGCACGTGCAGGTCGGCCATGGTGGCGATGTCGACGAGCGTCATCGACAGCTCGGCCGCGGGGTGCACGTCCATGCGGGCCAGCGCATAGCGCGCCACGTCCACCAGGCGCGCCTCGTCGACGTCCCAGCCCGACTCGTTGGCCACCTCGATACTCACTGTGCCGGAAGGTCCTTCGCTCGTGGGGGGATGCTGTGCCGGGTCGTGCGGTGCCGCCTCATGCGCGCCCGATCACCGCCGGGGCGCCGAGCGGCGTCCGTGGCCCGCCCGGCGCTGCGCACGATTGCCCGCCAGGCCGGGACCGCCCTCGTGCCCGCCGGGGGCCGCGCGCAGGGCGGCGTCGCTCTCGTAGCGCTCGTAGGCGTCGACGATGTCGGACACGAGGCGATGGCGCACCACGTCGCGGCTGCTGAGCTCCGCGAAGTGGATGCCGTCGATGCCGCCCAGGATCTGCTGCGCCGCGCGCAGCCCCGAGCGCGCGCCGCCGGGCAGGTCCACCTGGGTGACGTCGCCCGTCACCACCACCTTGGAGCCGAAGCCCAGGCGGGTGAGGAACATCTTCATCTGCTCGGCGGTGGTGTTCTGCGCCTCGTCGAGGATGATGAACGCGTCGTTGAGCGTGCGCCCGCGCATGTACGCCAGCGGCGCCACCTCGATGATCCCCGCGTCCATGAGCTTGGGGATGGCCTCGGGGTCCATCATGTCGTGCAGCGCGTCGTACAGCGGCCGCAGGTACGGGTCGATCTTCTCGCTGAGCGAACCGGGCAGGAAGCCCAGCCGCTCGCCCGCCTCCACCGCCGGGCGGGTGAGGATGATGCGGTTGACCTGCTTCGACTGCAGCGCGGCGACGGCCTTGGCCATGGCCAGATACGTCTTGCCGGTGCCGGCCGGCCCGATGCCGAAGACGATCGTGGCCGTGTCGATGGCGTCGACGTAGCGCTTCTGCCCCAGCGTCTTGGGGCGGATGGTCTTGCCGCGGCGCGAGAGGATGTCGAGGCTGAGCACCTCGGCGGGCGATTCGGGGACGCCCTCGGTGAGCATGCCCACGGTGCGCTCCACCGTGTCGGGGGTGATCTGCCCGGCCCGCCCGATGCGCACCAGCTCGTCGATGGCCTGCTCGGCCAGGGCCACCTCGGCGGGCGCGCCGGTGAGGGTGACCTCCGTGCCGCGCACGTGGATGTCGGCGCCCAGCCTGGCCTCGAGCGCACGCAGGTTGCGGTCGGCGGTGCCCAGCAGGGGCCGGAGGGAATCGGGGTGCACCGTCATCGACGCGCTCACGCGGCCCGCGCCGGCGGGCTGGTCTGCGATGGGGGTGCTGTTGTGCGTCACGGGGTTGATGCGGCCTGCCTTTGTCGCTGTGCTCTTCCGGGCGGTTGTGCTCGGGGCGGTTGTGCTCGTCGGGTCAGGGCCGGACGACCGGGCGCCTGT
>CAZDSL010000163.1:0-1494 GCA_964507655.1 uncultured Mycobacteriaceae bacterium
CAGCTCCAGCCCGCCCGCCACCGCGTAGCCGCTGACCGCGGCGATCACCGGCTTGTGCAGCCGCATGCGGGTGACGCCGAGCGGGGCGTCGCCGTCCCGCTCGAGCCGGTTGCCCTGCGGCGTGTTGACGGCCTTGAGGTCGGCCCCCGCGCAGAACGTGCCGCCCTCGCCGTAGAGCACGGCGACCCGCGCCGCCGACTTGTCGAACGCGCGGAAGGCCGCCGCCAGCTCGGCGGCCATCGGACCGTCGACGGCGTTGCGGCGGTCGGGCCGCGCCAGCGCGATGGTGGTGACATGCCCCTCGGTGGAGACGGTGATGTCGTGGTAGCCAGGACCGATGCTGCGCACGCTGCCCGGAGCCATCAGTGCACCCCGGTGCGCGGGTCGCGGCGGACCCGCCCGGCGGCGTCGCCGGACAGGACGGGATCGTGGGGCAGGAACATGGGCACCTCGCTGGTCGGGCATTCCGGGCCTTGAGTCTTCCGCACCACTATCGGACCTCGCGCCCCCGTCCGACGGCGATTCCGGCCGATCCGGCCGTCCGGCCCGCCCCGGACGTCCCGGCCCGCGGGCGCCATCGCGGGACACCGCGGCGCCGCGTCGTCTAGCGTGCTGTGACATGGGCGACTTCACCAGAACCGAGCTGACCGACGCGTTCACCGCCTTCCTCAAGGAGGTGGACGACCTGCACAAGGCCGGCGAGTGGGAGCGCTTCGCCGACCTGTTCACCGAGGACGTCGAGTACATCGAGCACGCCTACGGGCGCTTCACCACCCGCGAGCAGGTGCGCGAGTGGTCGGTGAAGACGATGACCTCGTTCCCCGGCAACCACATGACCGAGTTCCCGCCGGTGTGGTTCGTGGTGGACGAGGAGCGCGGACGCATCATCGCCGAGGTCGACAACCCCATGCGCGACCCGGGCGACGGCTCCGTGCACACCGCCACCAACATCTCGATTTACACGTACGCGGGTGACGGGCTGTGGTCGGGCGAGGAGGATGTGTACAACCCGATGGAGTTCGCCGCGATGGCGATGGGGTGGTGCAAGCGCGCCGCCGAGCTGGGCACCATCACCGACGAGGCGCAGGCCTGGATGGACAAGATGCGCGCCCGGCTCCCCCGCTGACCGGAGGGGCGGCGCACGGAAGGGACGGACGCGATGGCCACCGCCGATGAGACCACCAGCGGCGAGATCGCCGGCGACGAGATCACCACGCTGGCGGAGGCGATCGGCCGCTACGGGCCGGCCTACCTGATCACCGTCTCGGACGCGGGCGCCCCGCACGCGGTGGAGGTGACGGCGCGGCTCGACGGCGGGCGGCTGCGGGTGCGCGGGCACGGCAGGCGCTCGGACGCCAACGCGCAGGCGCGCCCCGCGGTGACGGTGTTGTGGCCCGCCACCGCGCCGGGCGGGCACGCGCTGCTCGTCGACGGCACCGCCGCGGCGGAGGGCGACGTGCTCGCGCTGACCGTCACCCGCGCGGTGCTGCACCG